>NZ_JBIUAG010000003.1:235383-505419 GCF_044547355.1 Kutzneria sp. NPDC052558 | reverse complement strand
GCGTTCGAACTCGGCGATCGCGCCCGCGACATCACCAGCCCTAGCCCGCCAGGAGGCGAGATTGCCGCGGGTGACCAGCGTGTCGGGGTGGTCGGCGCCCAGGACCCGCCGGCGGTCCTCGAGGAGGCGTTCGAACTCGGCGATCGCGCCCGCGACATCACCAGCCCTAGCCCGCCAGGAGGCGAGATTGCCGCGGGTGACCAGCGTGTCGGGGTGGTCGGTGCCCAGTACCCGCCGGCGGTCCTCGAGGAGGCGTTCGAACTCGGCGATCGCGCCCGCGTCATCACCCGCCTCAGCCCGCCAGGAGGCGAGATTGCTGCGGATGACCAGCGTGTCGGGGTGATCGGTGCCCACGACACGCTGCAGGTCATGGTGAAGGTGTTCGAACTCGGCGATCGCGCCCGCGACATCACCAGCCTCAGCCCGGCAGGTAGCGAGTTCGTTACGGCTGAACAGGGTGTCGGGGTGACCGGCACCAAGAAGGCTATCTGCCTGCGACCACAGGTCGCGGAAATGATGTGTAGCGTCCGAAATGAGCCCGGCTTTTATCAACGACTGGCCTGTGTGGAACAGCACCGGATGTCCACCGGGCATCCACAGCGCCGGGAACGTGGTGGCATGGAGGGCGCCGGCCGCTGAACGTAGTGCCAATGTGAGTGCCGCGTCGCGGTCGATCTCGGGCCAGATGCTGATGAGTGCGTCTGCTGCGATGTGTGCGAGATCAGCGAGCTGTTCGGCCGGAATGGTGTCGCGGACAGCGCGTTGCACCAGTGCGTGCGCCTGCACGGTGCGCACCGGCTGGTTGCGATCCAACGTGATCAGGCTGAAACGGTGCAGGCACCCTAAAGCATCTCGGACGATGCTGGGATCTGCCTCCGTCTCCGTGACGGCAGTGAGGTGGCTGAGGACGGCGTCACTGGTGAACACCGTAACGGGGACACCGGCGGGGTCGAGCACGCTCATCAGTTCCAGCAGAGGCCGTGCGAAGCCTTGCGGGGTCAGGGTGTTGGCGCGCTCGATCGACAGCGACCAGGTCGCCGCGACGGTGGCTCGATGCTCGTCCGGCAGGCTGCCGTCCTCTGGCAGCGCCTGCGCCAGTTTGCGGTCAGCCAGACGCTTTCGGTACTCGGCGACGGACTCCAGTGGGTTGTCGGCAATGAACGCCGCTGCCTGGGCCAATGCCAGGGGGAGATACCCGAGGTCTGTGGCCAGCGCCTTCAGCTGTTCTTGATCAGCCGCGGTCGCGGAGTGAGCTGGCAGTTTCGCGGTCAGATACGCCAGTGACACGGCTTCGGTGAACACGCCGACCTCGATGACATGTCGGTCCCCGCGTCCCAGCGCGGCGTCGCGGCGTCGGGTGGTCACCACGATGTGTCCCGCAGAGGTGGGGGGCGGCCACAGACCATGAAGATCCACGGGGTCCTGGAGGTCGTCGAGCACGATCAACCACCGGCGCTTGGTGGAGGCCAGCCAAGTCAACAACGCTCGAGCGACGTCCTCCGGCGGCCGCTGTCCAATCGAGGGATCGTCGCCCCGCAATACGTGGCGCGCGGTGTCGACGTAGCTCGTGAGGATCCCGTCGCGCGATGCGGCGTTGATCCACACCACCAGGTCGGCAGACGTGTCTGACCAGGCATGCCATGCGTGGTTGGCGGCCAGCTGCGACTTGCCGACCCCACCCAACCCCGACAGCACGACACCACGAACCTGCTCGGCGCCCACCAGCACCGCTGTCTCTCCTGACGCCAACACTCTGGACAGTTCCTGCTCGGCGTCACGGTGCTGGTAGCGGTCGGCCGGCCGCGGCGGCACTCCTACGCGCACTGGCCACTCCGCTGACGGCAGCGGCGGCTGGACGATGTACGCGGTGTTGCCGTCACCGACCAGCGCTGCGATGTTGCCATGCACGTCGTGCGTGGCTTGCGACAGCTGAGTGCTCGGCTCTGGTTCGGCGTCGGGTTCGCCGTCCTGCTGGTGGCCCATGGTCAGGATTGGGGGCCGAAGTTCATCGTGAGGGTGTTGCCGTCGCCGACCGAGACGCCCTGGTTGTGGTGCACGTTGACGCGGTACTTGCCGGCATTACTACCTTCCGGGTCGGTCAGCGCCAGCAGTCGCTGCGCCGCCGCCACCAGTTCCGCATCCGAGCCGGCATCGGCCGCGACCAACGCCTTCCTCAGCTCCTCCTGATGCTGCTGCGGATCCTCCAGCTGCCCCTCGATCACGCCCTCAGACTCAGGATCAACTCCCTTGTGCCGCAGGGCCTTCTGAGTCAGAACTTTAAGCCCCTGATAAGCCTCCTTGACCGCTGTCGACGCCGTGTCCTTCAGGCCCGCCGCAGCTCCCGCGCTCAACGCCGCCACCACGACCTCAACCGACTCGATCACTCGAACCACTCCCGCCTCGGAACGCGTTAGTCACGGGCAGTATCGACATCACCGGTCTCGCCAGTACGGCAACGACAAACACACACCCGAATGGCTCAGCCTCGGCGTGCGCGTCCTTCACACGCCCTGCTCACACCGCTGAGCGCGACGCCGCTGGCCCTACACCCAGCGTCCGGTTGGCCTGATACAGGCACTCATCGCGAATCAGCGCCCACATGACGTTCACCCGCCGGCGGGCCAACGCCAGCAAGGCCTGCACGTGGCTTTTGCCCTCGTCGCGTTTGCGCTGGTAGAACGCCTTCGAGGTGGGACAGTGAATCAGTGCCGCCATCGCGGACAGGTAGAACGCGCGTTGAAGCCGGCGGCTGTAGCGCTGCGGTCGGTGCAGGTTTCCACTGACCTTGCCCGAGTCCCGCGGAACCGGCGCCAAACCGGCGACGCTGGCCAGCCGGTCCGGCGATCCGAACGTCAACACGTCGCCACCAGAGCTGACCAGCAGCTCAGCGGCCAGCTGCGGGCCGACGCCGGGCATGCTCGCGAGAAGCACCGCCTGGTCGTGTTGCTCCAGCAGCCGCTTGAGCCAGCCGTCCAGGTCGCGGATCTCCTCGTCCAGCGCGGTCAGCATCCGCACCAGGTGCCGCACGAGGTCGGCGGCGACCTGTTCGCCGGGCACGGCGACGGACTGCTGCTCGGCCGCGCTGATGGCGCGGGTGGCGATGGCGTCGGCGTTGCGGACGTTGTGCACCTTCAGCCAAGACACCAGCTGCGACCGGGTGACCGAGCGGATCTCGGCCGGCGTCCTGAACCCGCGCAGCAGCACCAGTGCGTTCGGCGAGCGCGCCCAGGTGAACGCCCGCTCCAAGGCCGGGAAGTACTCCAGCAACAGGCCCCGCAGCCGATTGACCGTGCGGACCCGGTCGGCCACCAGGTCCTCGCGGCGACGGGTGACCATCCGCAGCTGGGCGACCAGCTCGTCGGCGACACGGACAGGTTGCAGGTCCCGGCGCATCCGAGCCTGGTCGGCGATCACCGCGGCGTCGCGGGCGTCGGTCTTGCCCTCGCCGCGGTAGGTCTCAGCGGCGCGGTGGACCAGACGACCGGGCAGGTAGAGCACCAGCGCAGCGTGCTCGGCCAGCAGCGTGATCAGCAGCATCGCCGGCCCGCCAACGAGGTCGATAGCCCAGGTCACTGGTGATCCCAGCGCTGCGACGTCGCTGATCAGAGCCCGTAAGTCCGCCTCGTCGTTGCGGACCCGCCGGGACAGCACCCGGGTGCCGTCGGTGTCGATGACCACGCAGTGGTGGTGTTCCTTGCCAACGTCGACACCGGCCCAGACCTGCGGCATCAGCGCCTCCTCCGTGCTCGTCGTGGCCATGACCCAGCAGACGAGCACGCCGGCGCTTCCTTACACAGCGATCGAGTCGCGGATCCCAATGATGCGGTCGTTCTCGTCGTGAGCACCGGGTGGCCATTCCCCTCCAGCCATGACGGCGAAGTCAGACAAGCCATGCCCGGTGCCCCTGAGCTGCGACGACCCTACGACAGCCCTCGAACAGACCCAGTGCCGGAGATCGTAAGGAAGTTCCTCCCGGCTACCCGACTCACTCTCAGGCCGTCTCCAGGCCGTCAAGCGTCGGGCAACGGTGAAGCGGCTAGAACTATCGAGAGATGTCTTCGCTGGTAGAAGGGCTTCCAGCGCCAGGAGTCCCAGGTGGACGGTCGCCGGACTCAGTACTACCAGTTCTGATCTGGGCACTGGGGTTTCTTCAGCAGCGAGAAATCCGTTGGTGGTTTGCCGGCCGGTCTTCCTAGGGTGTGGACCATGGCGGACGAGGGGCAGCCCATCTCCGTGGACGAGGACGTCTATTTCCGGAGCCCATCGGGGTTTTTCGCGCAGTTGCGCGAGACGCGGCCGGTCGCGGCGGTACAGATTCCGGGCCAGGGGCGGAGGTGGGTCGTGACGCGCTACGAGGACGTGCGGGCCGGCCTGGCCGATCCGCAGCTGAGCAAGGACCTGCACCACTGGCCCACCGGCCCGCGGACTTGGCCGAGCCAGGCCGTGAACCTGCACGCGCACATGCTCCACCGGGACCCGCCGGACCACACGAGGCTGCGCGGCCTCATGCTGAAGGCCTTCACGCCGCGGCGTATCGCGCAGTTGCGGCCACGCACGGTGGAGATCGCCGAAACGTTGCTGGCGGACATGGCGTCGGCGGGCGGCGAGATCGTCGACCTGCTCATCCGTTTCGCCCGGCCGCTGCCGATCACGGTGCTCAGCGAGCTGTTGGGTGTGCCGGCGGCCGATCGGGCGTGGCTCGAGGTAGCAGTGGTCGACTACGACAACGGCAAGGACCGCGAACGCGTCATCCGGGAGCTGGCCGTCTACTTCACAGACCTCATCACGGCCAAGCGCGCCGAGCCCGGCGACGACCTTGTCTCGGCACTCGTGCGGGTTCGCGACGAGTCCGACGCCGCCCTCACCGACATCGAGCTGCTCTCCGGCGTGTTCCAACTAGTCATGGCCGGGTTCGACACCACCGTCAACCTCATCGCCTCCGGCACCTTGGCGCTGCTGACCCACCCCGAGCAGGCAGCCCGGCTACGCGAAGAGCCGTCGCTACTGCCGGCGGCCGTCGAGGAACTGCTGCGGCACACCAACCCGCTGAACCACGCGACCGAACGGTTCACCCTCACCGACGTTGTCATCGGCGGCGTGACGATCCCGGCTGGCGAATGGGTCCTGCTCGCGACCAGTTCCGCCAACGGGGATCCGGGCCGGTTCCCCGCCCCGGAGCGACTCGACTTCAACCGCCAGCCCGGCGGGCACGTCTCCTTCGGCCACGGCATCCACTACTGCCTGGGCGCACCCCTGGCACGGTTGGAGGCGCAGGTCGCGTTCGGCGCGCTACTCACCCGCTTCCCCAAGCTCTCACTCGCCGCCACGCCGGAGGATCTCCGGTGGCGACCGGTCAGCCTGATGCACGGCCTGGAAGCCCTCCCTGTCCGACCTCACGGCCCTAGTCGACCGACCCTCCCGCTCCGTCAACGCTGAAGTAGTCCCGTAGGCGCGCGATCTTCCCGTCCCGGAGCCGAAAGATCTGCACGAACGACATGGTCGATCGGGAACCGTCGGGGAGGTCGAAGACGGTGTCGATCTCGACGACGAACGTGGAGGGGTCGACGGTGTGCAAGCAGTAGCGGGACTCCTGGATGTTGACGGCGCCGGGGACGTCGAGGTCTTGGTGGTACTGGCGGATTCCGGCACGGATGGCGGCGCGGCCCTCCAGGAGGCGAGGCAGGTGGTGGCCGGCGGGCACGAGGGGAGCCTCGAACACGCCGTCCTCGGCGAACAGGGCGGCCACGGCGTTGGCGTCACGGCCGATGGGCCCGGCGTGGAGATACCGCGAGAAGAACTCGTCGTGGGTCACTCTTTCCAAGCTATCGCCGCAACTCGGGCAGGGGGCCGAGGTCGAAGGGACGCGTCACCTTTCGCCGCCCGATCCGCCACTGGCCGGCGATCCGCTGCTATTGGTCCTCGTAGGTGCCGCCGCCGGTCATCCAAGTGCCATCGGCCAGGCGGACGTGCACGATGACCTCGCAGCGGCCGGTCAGCCGATCGAGGTCGACGACGTGGTTGACGGTGCCGTGCTGCATGACGGCAAACGCTTGCCACTGGCCCAGTCTGGCTATGCCACGCGGCGGCGGGGCGGAGTGGGCAGGCAGGCGCGAAGGAGGTCGGCGATGCCCCAAGATCGTGATTCGCGAGATCGGCCGGAACGTCGGCGGCAACCAGATGTGCCGACAGCATCCTGCGCTGCCTGGACGATCCCGACGCGCCCGGTCGATCGCGAACTGATCAGTCCACAGTGGTCTGGACCGGCAGCAGCCCGCGCTCGGCGAAGACCTCCTTGGCCACGTTGGTCGCGTTGAGGGCCCGGGGAAAGCCGCAGTAGCCGGCCGACTGCAGCAGCGCCTCGACGATCTCGGCCGGCGTGAGCCCGACGTTGAGCCCGGTGTTGATGTGCACCCGCAGCTGGGATTCGCAGCCGCCCAGCGCGGTGAGCATGCCGATGGTGACCAGCTGACGGTCCCGCGGCGCCAGCTGCGGCCGGCTGTAGATCTCGCCGTAGCCCCAGGCCACGGTCTGGTGGGCCAGCTCGGGCGAGACGTCGGCCAGCGACTCCAGCACCGCGGGACCGAGTCCCCCGGTGACCTCGTTGAGCAGCGCCATGCCCCGGTCGAACCGGGCCTGTCGATCTTCGTGCTCGGTCATAGGCCCACCTTACGACGTCACCCATTAGGATCATGCGGTGATGGCGTTCGACGGTCACGTCTGGATCCACGACGGCCAGCTCTACCTCAGCGGAAACCCCCACGGCAGCCCCGACTGGGACCGCTGTTTCACCGCCAACCCGGTCGGCATCGTCGGCGTGTACGGCGGCGAGGCGATCCTGCTCACCGGCCTGCACACCGGCCACGTCGGCGTCCGGGTCGACCTCGCCGGGGCCGATCCCGGCGCGCAGCTGGAGCGCTACGAGGACGTGGTGGAGATCGACTTCGCCCCGACCGAGGACGAGCTGCACCTGGTCGAGTGGGCCGGCGAGGACAGCCACCCGCTGGGCCCGCTGCCGGCCGGCCCTGGCAACCACCGATTGCGTTACCACGCAAGGGGAATGGACGCCGGGCACGACCTGGACACGGCGGACGATGGCGACGAGGAGCCGGTCGACGAGTACCTGGTGCAGGTGTGGCCGGCCCGCCCGTCGATGCCGGCCACGCTCAAGCTGACCAGCGCCTACGCCCGGGCCTGCCAGAGCTAGCCCTTGTGCGCGACGGTGAGCAGGTGGGAGGAGACGCCGAGCACGCTGGGGTCGGTCTCCATCAGCCGCAGCGCCCACATCAGGTGCTCACGCTGCACGGGGTCGGCCAGCCGGGCCTCAATCTCGGCGTCGGGCAGGGCCCGGGCGCTGCCCTCGATGGCGAACACCTGCGGCGCAAGGAATCCCGCCTCGATGGCCTCCTGAGCGGACTCCTCGGGGCGGTGGAAGTAGGTGTGGGTGAACCACTCGTGCCGTCCCTCGGGCGGCCGGTGGTGGCCATCGACCACAGTGGACGCCACCATGGGGTAGAACTCCTTGTACCGGAACAGATTGCGGAACAAGGCGTCGTGCAGGGACGAGAACCGGGCGATGGTGGCGGCGGCGACGTGCCCGCCGGGCTTGAGCACCCGGCGGGCCTCGCGCCAGGCGGCCAGCCGGTCCTCGACGGTCAGCAGGTGGTACAGCGGCCCGCACATGAGCACGAAGTCGTACGAGGCGTCGGCGGCGTCGAGCTTGCGCGCGTCGCCCAGAACCGCCGTGACACCGGGGATTTCCGACGCCCGAGCGACGTGCAGTGGCACGGCGTCGACCAGATCGACGCGATGGCCCAGCTCGGCCAGCCAGCGCGCGTGCACCCCGGTCCCACCGCCGATGTCCACAATGGATGAAGGCACGGCCGGCAGGTAGCGCTCGACCAGTTCCCTGGTGCGCACGAACTCCAGCAACCCGCCGCCGGCGCCGAGCCGGCCGTCTTCCCTGTCCTGCTCGTAATAGGCCTGCATCTCTCGACGGTAGCGAGCGGCGCCAGCCGTTTTCTCAGTCCCCGTAACGGATCTTGATGTCGCCGGCGGTCACGCTGCCCTCGACGTGCAGCACCGGTCGGCCGGGGTCGCCGGGCGAGGTGGCCTTGTTGTTGAACCGGCCGGTGCCCACCGACATGCCCTCGACCACCACGGTCCAGCCCCGCGGCACGAGCACCTTCATGTTGCCCCAGCCGCATTCCACGTGCAGCCGCACGTCGCGGTGCCGGCAGACCGCGTCGCTGAAGTCGATCTTCACGTTGCCCATCGAGCACCGGGCGTTGATCTGACTCGGCACCGTCCAGCGGCCGACCTGGTTGACGTTGCCCATGCCGGCGTTGAGCTCCAGCGGCCGCTCGTCCTCCAGCGGCGCGGGCGAGGTCAGGGCCACGGTCCCGTTGTGCAGGGCGGTGGGCAGGTCGGCCAGGATGACGGTCAGCTCGCCGCGCACTCTGGCCGCCGCGGCGATCGCGCTGCGCTCGCCGTACTCGTCGATCGTGATCATCCCCTGGTCCAGCGCGTCCTGGAGGATCGCGGCCGCCTGCTCGCGCTCGGCGTTGGACACCCTGAGGTTGGCCGGGTCGATCGCGTCAGTCATGGCATCACGCTAGTACGGATCCCGGCCGGACAGCCCCGGTTCAGGTGCGAGCGGCCCCTACCGCCAGGTGGGCGGACGCCATCCCGCGCCCGCTGCCGATCCGGCGCGCCCGCAGTGCGCCGACCAGCCGGCACAGCAGGTAGATCAGGAACGAGATGGCGGTGACGAACGCGCTCACCGGCTTGCCCGGCACCAGCGACAGCACGATGCCGCCGATCACCGCCAGCTCCGCGAACACGATCGACAGCACGGTCGCGACCAGCGGCGAGGCCGTCACCCGGGACGCGGCGGCGGCCGGCGTGATCATCAGCGACAGCACCAGCAGCGAGCCGACGGTCTGCACGCCCAGCGCGGTGGCCACGCCAACCAGCACCGCGAACACCGGCGACAGCACGCGCAGCGGCACGCCCCGCGCGGCCGCCACCTCGGAGTCGACGCTGGCGAACAGCAGCGGCCGGTAGATGAACGACAGCACCACCAGCACCCCGACCGCCGCGCTGACCAGCAGCACCAGGCTGCCCGAGTCGACGCTGGCGATCTGGCCGATGAGCAGGCCGAACTTGTTGGCGGAGTTGCCTTCGTAGAACGACAGCAGCAGCACGCCGACGCCCAGCCCGAACGCCAGCACGGCGCCGATCACGGAGTCGTGCTCGGACACCTTGCGGGTCAGCAGCCCCAGGATCACCGCGGCCACGATCGCGCCGACCAGCGAGCCGTAGCCGACGTTGATGCCGGCCAGCAGGGCCGCGGCGCCGCCGGTCAGGGCCAGTTCGCTGGTGCCGTGCACGGAGAACGCCATGTTGCGGGTGACGATCAGCGGCCCGAGGACCCCGGCCAGCACGCCCAGCACCGCGGCGGCGATCAGCGCGGAGCTGACGAAGGGCAGGAGCAGCAGGGTGGTGGAGATGTAGTCGGACATCAGGGCCGGACCTCCGGCGTCGGCGTGGTGTCGGCGCAGTGGTGCGATTCCTGGTGCGCGCCGACCACGACGATCTGGCCTCGCACCCGCAGCACGTCGACTGGCGTCCGGTACAGCTCGGACAGGTTCTCCGAGGTCATCACCTCGTCCGGGGTGCCGATCCGGAACCGCCCGTTGACCAGGTAGAGCACCCGGTCCACCAGCGGCAGCACGGGATTGATCTCGTGCGTCACGAACAGCACGGCGGTCCCGGCGGTGCGGCGGCGGGCGTCGATCAGGTCGCTGACCACACGCTGGTGAGCCAGGTCGAGCGACAGCAAAGGCTCGTCGCACAGCAGCAGCTGGGGATCGCCGACCAGGGCCTGCGCCACTCGCAACCGCTGCTGCTCACCGCCGGAGAGCAGGCCGACGGGGTGATCCGCGTAGTCGCTGGCGCCGACCTCGGCCAGCGCGGCCTCCACCTTGCGACGACGCTCCTTGCGACCACGCAGTCCCAGGCCCCAGCGATGCCCGTCCAGGCCGAGGCCGACCAGATCACGGCCTCGCAGCGTGAGATTGGCGTCGATGGACCGCTGCTGCGGGATGTAGCCGAGCTGGTGGTTGGCCTTGCCGGGCGCGTGGCCGGCGATGGAGACCTCGCCGGCCGACAGCGGCTGCTGGCCGAGCAGGACCCGCAGCATGCTGGTCTTGCCGGAGCCGTTGGGGCCGAGCACGGCCAGGAACTCGCCGGGCCTGATGTCCAGGTCGAGGCCGTCCCACAGGACCCGGCTGCCGTAGGCGAGGCGGGCCCCGCGCATGCGCAGCGCCGCCGCCGGCCGAGTGGCCGGGGCGGCGTCGACGAGCGCGTCCGCCGTCACTGCTTCACGAGCGCTTTCGATAGGGCGTCGACCTCCTTGCCGATCCAACCAACGTAGTCGGTCGTCCCGGCGGGCAGCGTCTCGGTCACGTCCACGACCGGAATGCCGGCCGCGGCGGCCTTCGACTTGAGCTGGTTGGTCAGGTCGGTCTCGGTCTGGGCGTTGTTCACCAGCGCGTCGACCTGGCGGTTGGCGATCAGCGCGGTGGCCTCGGCGACGGCGGCGACCGGGATGTCGGTGCCGGCCTCGACGGCCTCCTCGAACGCCTTGGGCGTGGCGTCGGCGATGGCGCCGGCGGCCAGCAGGTAGTTGGCCACCGGCTCGGTGACCACGACCTTCTTGCCGGCCGGGAGCTTGCCGATCTGGGCGATCAGGTCGTCCAGCTTGCCGTCGAAGGCCTTGGCGTTGGCGTCGAAGGCAGCCTTCTTGGACGCGTCGATGGCGCCGAGGTCGGCGGCGATCTTGTCGGCCACCTTCTTGACGGTCGGCAGGTCGTAGAAGACGTGCTCGTTGGTGTCGTCGGTCTTCTGCTTGCCGGAGACGTCGAAGGCCACCACGCTCGGCTTGCCCCCGCCGACCGTGGCTGTCGCCTTGGCGAAGAAGTCGTCGTAGCCGATGCCGTTGGAGACCAGCAGCTGCGCGCCGGCGACGGCGGCGGTGTCCTTGGGCTGGACCTCGTAGTCGTGCGGGTCCTTGGTCGGGTCGTCGATGATCGACGTGACGCTGACGTCGTCGCCGCCGACCGCCCGGACCACGCTGCCCCACACGTCGGTCGACGCGACGACCTTGATCTTGCCGTCGGCCGGGGTGGAGGACGCGGCGCCGGCGCCACAGGCGGCTAGCACCGCCGCGGCCATGGCCAACGTGGCCGCCGAAGCCCAGCGGGAACGGACAGTCATCTGCACACCCCTCGACAGCGTGACGATCTAGCAATGGAAACCGTTGTCGAGTGGAGCCTAGGTCAGATGAGTGATCAACATCCTCGTTGGAGTGAAAATCGTTATCACCTGGACGGGTGGTCCCGGTCGTCGGCGACCACGAAGCAGCAGGTCCGGACCATGCCGGCGGAGAGGGTGTGTTCTTCGCCGCAGCGGAGCGGTTACCGCCGGTGCCAGGACCCGATGGGGACGGTCCGCTGCTCGCGGTGCAACGGCACGGTCTCGCGATCCGGCGTGGCCGGCGCCGGCGCCGGCCACTCGGACCAGCTCGGGAAGCCGGGGTGGCCCAGCCGGGCCACCGGCTCGGGCTGGCGCCGGTGCCGCCGGTTGCGACCGGAGACCAGCAGCAACAGCCAGCCGGCCACGGCGGCCAGCACCCCGCCGACGCTGTTGTTCATGAAATCCTGGCCGTCGCAGACGCCCAGCTCGAACACGGCCTGGGTGATCTCGATGCCGGCGCTGACCGACACGCAGCCGATGGCCACCAGCAGCGGGCGCTTGGTGGCCAGCACGCCGAACAAGCCCAGCGGCATGAGCATCACGAAGTTCAGCAGCGCACCGCCGGCGGCCAGCGAGAACACGCCGGGCACGCAGACCCGCATCGGGTCGCCCAGCCGGACGTCGCCCCAGAACGGCCGGACCAGGGTGACCGACAGGGCCAGCGCCAGGCTCACGCCGGCCAGCACCGAAGCGGTCTTGCCCCAGCGGAACAGATGCGCCGCCAGCAGCGCCAACGCCCCCAGCACCAGGCCGCCGACCAGCAACGCGGCCGTCACGTCCGGCCTGGAGGTGAGGTAGTCGTAGCCATCCCGGTAGAGCTCATGCATACCGGGTCAGACGACGAGCCCCGCCCGCCGGTTGTTCCACATGCGTGTGGCCCGCCCGGCGAACCGGACGGGCCACCACGAACCGAGGGTCAGACCTCCAGGCGGGCGCCGCTCTCCGGGTGGAACAGGTGCACCTCGCTGGTGTCGCGCACGGCCACCTTGACGTTCTGACCGAAGGCCGGCGGCGTGCGGCCGTCGACGCGGACGATGAAGCGCTCCGGCGAGCCGCCGATGCGCACCGAGCCGTAGACGTAGGCGTCGGCGCCGAGCTCCTCGACCAGCTCGACGGTCAGGTCCATGCCGGGCTCGTCGCCCGAGGCCAGCCGCAGCGTCTCGGGCCGCACGCCGAAGGTGACCTCCTTGAGGCCCTCGGACGAGGCCTTGTCCAGCGCGGCCCGGGTCAGCGGCACGGTCAGGCCGTCCAGCTGCGCGCCCTCGGCGGACAGCGGCACGGTCTTGAGGTTCATCGCGGGCGAGCCGATGAAGCCGGCGACGAAGGCGTTGGCCGGGCGGTCGTACAGCTCGCGCGGCGAGGCGCACTGCTGGAGCAGGCCGTCCTTGAGCACGGCGACCCGGTCGCCCATGGTCATGGCCTCGACCTGGTCGTGCGTGACGTAGATGGTGGTCGTGCCCAGGCGCTGCTGGAGGGCGGCGATGTTGGCCCGGGTCTCGACGCGCAGCTTGGCGTCCAGGTTGGACAGCGGCTCGTCCATCAGGAAGACGCTGGGCTCGCGCACGATGGCCCGGCCCATGGCGACGCGCTGACGCTGGCCGCCGGACAGCGCCTTCGGCTTGCGGTCCAGGTACTTGGTCAGGTCCAGCATCTTGGCCGCCTCGGCGACCTTGTCCTTGATCTCCTGCTTGGGCGTGCCCCGCAGCTTGAGCGCGAAGCCCATGTTCTCGGCGACCGTCATGTGCGGGTAGAGCGCGTAGGACTGGAACACCATGGCGATGTCGCGGCCCTTCGGCGGCACGTTGGTGACGTCCTTGCCGCCGATCTTGATCGCGCCCTCGTCAACGTCCTCCAGGCCGGCGAGCATGCGCAGGGCGGTGGACTTGCCCGAGCCGGACGGCCCGACCAGCACCAGGAACTCACCGTCCGCGACGTCGAGCTCCAGCTGGTCGACCGCGCGCACCGGAGGGTTCCCGGCGAACACCCGGGAGGCACTGACGTAGGCGACCTCGGCCATGTGTGGTCCCTTTCACTGCGAAACGTGTGACGACAAAGTAACCCGAGAAACCGCATCCGTCAGCCCCTCGGCGTACGCCGACTACCCACCGTTTCTGAATCGTCACCCCTAGGCTCGGCCCGGCGGTCTCACCAGGCACAACGCCGTGGGTTATGGGTAACCGAAGTCGGCCGAACGGCCCTATTCGGCGCGGTTGTGTTACCTGAGCGGCCGCGTGTCCCGTGGTCGGCGGCCCGCGGACCGGTCGCTGCAAAACTTTGCCGGCGATTTCCCGCCGACGGCCGGCGCGACCGACGCGGGGTGGCCTGTTCGTTGCAAAAGCTTTCCGGCCCGGGCAGGCTTCAGCCCGACACGCTCCGAACGAGGAGGACGCGGGTGCCCGGTCTGGCCGAGATCGCGAAGATCGCGGGCGTCAGCGTCTCGACCGTGAGCCGGGTGCTCAACCGGCGGGCGGGGGTGAACGAGGAGACCCGGCTGCGGGTGCTGGCCGCGCTGGACGACCTGCCGTACTCGCCGCGCGGGCTGGGCGCGCTGCGCCGCACCGGGGTGATCGGCCTGCTGCTGCCGGAGCTGTCGAATCCGGTGTTCCCGGCGTTCGCCGAGGCGTTGGAGACCCGGGCGGCGGCCGCCGGCTACTCGTCACTGCTGTGCAACACCCGCTCGGCCGGCCTGCGCGAGGAGGAATACGTGCGCATGGTGCTGGCCCGCGGCGTGGAGGGGATGATCTTCGTGTCCCCGGCGATCACCAACGCGCCGGCCGGTGAGGGCCCGGAGGCCGCCTACTACACCCGGCTCGTGGCCGACGGCGTGCGGATGGTGTTCATCAACGGCGCCACGCCCGCCCTGGACGTCGCCGACATCGCCGTGGACGAGCAGCTGGCCGGCTACCTCGCGACCGCGCACCTGATCGCCCTCGGGCACACCCGGATCGGCTTCGTCAGCGGGCCGGCGCGGGCGTTGCCGTCACGGCTCAAGCGAGCCGGCTGGGCCGCCGCCCTTGAGGAAAACGGCCATGCCGCGCCGGCCGAGCTGGTCGCCCACGGCCCGTTCGAGCCGGCCGGCGGGGCCGCGGCGCTGGCCCAACTACTCGACACGGCCGCGCCGACCGCGGTGATCTGCTCCTCGGACCAGATGGCCATCGGCGCGCTGCGGGAGGCCGCGCGGCGGGGCGTGCGCGTGCCGTCGCAACTGTCCGTAGTCGGCTTCGACGACATCCCGTTCGCCGGACAGTGCACGCCCGCGCTCACGACTGTGGCGCAGCCCATCAGTGAGATGTCCGCCGCAGCCGTGGACGAGCTGGTGCAGCGTCTTGACCCCGATTCCCGGCGGCGCCCGGCCTCCTCGCACACCCGCCTGTTCCGGCCAAGACTGGTGGTCAGGGAGTCGACAGGACCGATTCCGAGCGCGTGACTTGGTCTACACCACGCTTCCTTAACGGGAAAGACCTGTTGACGTGCCGGGATAGTGCTTCAGGGGGACACGGCTGTCCCCGGCTTCACGAATTGGTTCTTGACCGTTACGGTCACTCCATGGCGCGGTCAATGCATGTGCGACGGCCGGCGACGCTGGCGTCCCTCGCCGCTGAGCTGGGCGTTTCGCGGACAACGGTGTCCAACGCATACAACCGGCCCGACCAGCTCTCACCGGAGCTGCGTCGGCGGGTGTTGGAGACGGCCCGAAGGCTGGGCTACCCCGGCCCGGACCCGGTCGCGCGCTCGCTGCGCACCCGCAAGGCGGGAGCCGTCGGCCTGCTGCTGACCGAGAACCTGTCGTACGCGTTCCGCGACCCGGCCGCCGTCGGCTTCCTCGAAGGACTGGCCCTCGCGTGCGAGGACGCCGGCCAGGGACTGCTGCTGGTGCCGGCCAATCCGGAGCGTGAGGACGTGGCCGCCGTGCACCGGGCCGGCGTCGACGGCTTTGTCGTCTACTCCGTGCCCGACGACGACCCGCACCTGGCCGCCGTGCTGGAGCGGCCGGTGCCGACTGTCGTGTGCGACCAGCCGGAGCTGGACACCGTGGACCGGGTCGGCATCGACGACCGGGCCGCCATCACCCAGGTCGCCGACCACCTCATCGACCTCGGGCACCGGCGCATCGGCGTGATCTGCATGCGGCTGGCGCGGGACCGCAACGACGGCTTCGTCAACGCCGACCGCCAGCACACCGCCCACTTCCACGTGCAGCGGGCCCGGCTCGAGGCCCTGGCCACCGCCTTCACCTCGGCCAACGTGGACTGGACGAGCGTGCCGGTGGTGGAGCGCTTCGACCACAGCATCGCCTCCGGCGCGTCCGCCGCCGCCCAGCTGCTGGACCGGGATCCCCAGGTCACCGCCCTGATCTGCACCTCCGACATCCTGGCCCTCGGCGCGCTGGCCGAGGCCAGGCGGCGGGGGCTGCGGGTGCCGCAGGACCTCAGCATCACCGGCTTCGACGGCATCACCGAGAGCGAGCGCTCCGGCCTGACCACGGTGCGCCAGCCCGTGCTGGAGAAGGGCCGGGCCGCCGGCAAGCTGCTGGTCAACGCGGCCGACCACAACCGGCCGCGGACCGTCACGCTGGCCACCGAGCTGATCGTCGGCACCACCTCGGCCCCGCCCCGCATCACTGAGGAACGCTGGTTCGGCCCCTGATCGCATGACAAAGCCCCCAACCTTCGCGCGGAAGGTTGGGGGCTTTGTCGTGCGTGGCTTACGGCTCAGACGCCGGTGACCGGGAGGCGCGGGGCGTGGCCGAGCAGGCCGCCCAGCAGACCCGAGGTGCTGGGCACGCCCGGCACGATGGAGCGGGCCGAGTCGTTGGCCGGCAGGGTCGTGGTGAACGACGGGCCGAGGGCCGGGATGCCGTGGAAGCCGGACAGCGAGGCGCCGGGAACGGCCGGCACGGCCAGGGGCAGCTTCGGCAGCACGGAGTCGACGACCGGCAGCTCGCGGGCGTCGGTGTCCGGGGTGAGGTCCGAGTCGGTGGTGGCGTCGGCGTCAGTGGCGTCGGCGTCGGCCGGCACGCCCAGCGGCAGGGCGTTCAGGCCCGGCAGCGGCAGGGCCGGCAGGGCCGGGATCGGCAGCGAACGGGCGCCGACCGGCAGGCCACCCAGGCCCGGCAGCTTCGGCAGGGCCGGGATGCCCGGCAGCGAACGGGCGTCGGTGTCGTCGCCGATGGTCTGCGCGTCGGCCGGCTCGTCCAGCGCACCCAGGCCCGGCAGCGAACCCAGGCCCGGCAGGGCGCCCAGCAGGCTCAGGCCCGGCAGGTCACGCTGCTGACCACCCAGACCCGGCAGCGCCGGGAGGTGCAGCGGCAGCGCCGGGATCGCCGGCAGATCACGACCCGCAACCGAACCCAGCGGCGTGCTGGCCAGCAGCGCAGTCAACGGGGTGCTGGCGAGCAAACCCTGCACCACCTCCAGACCCGGCACCGCCGGGAGCGCACGCTGACCACCGAGACCGGGCAGCGAGCCCAGCAGGCTCAGGCCCGGCAGATCACGCTCGGACGAGGCACCCGGCAGCGCCGGGAGGTGCAGCGGCAGCGCCGGGAGGTGCAGCGGCAGCGCCGGGATCGCCGGCAGGTCGCGACCCGCGACCGAACCCAGCGGCGTGCTGGCCAGCAGCGCAGTCAACGGGGTGGTGGCGAGCAAACCCTGCACCACCTCCAGACCCGGCACCGCCGGGAGCGCACGCTGACCACCGAGACCGGGGAGCGAACCGAGCAGGCTCAGACCCGGCAGATCACGCTGCTGACCACCCAGACCCGGCAGCGAACCCAGCAGGCTCAGACCCGGCAGATCACGCTCGCCGGTGGCCCCGCCGATCAGCGGCAGGCTGCTCAGGTCCGGCACCGTGGTCAGGTCGTGCAGGCCGGCGGTCGGCACCACACCGCTGTAGGTGAGGTTCGGCAGCGCCCGCGAGGTGCTCATGGTCGGCAGCACGGTCACCGGCAGTCCGGAGCCCACCGACGGCAGCTTCGGCAGCTGCTGGAGCTGCGGCAGGTCCGAGATGGCGATGTGGGTGGGGTCGAGCGACCGCTCGCCACCGCCGAGACCGGGCAGCGCCGGCAGCGCGGGCAGGCCCGGCAGCTGCGGCTTGGGCAGGTCCTGGCCGTTGAGCTGCACGTTGCTCAGCGACAGGCCACCGCCGGCCAGGCCCGGCTCCAGGTCGCGCTGCGACTGGCCGATGGGCGCGGTCGGCAGCTGGATCTGGCTGGCGTCCGGCAGCGGCGGCAGGCCCTTGTGGCCGACGATGTCGGTCAGGCGCAGCGCGGTGTCCGCGAGGCCGGTCGGGTCGCCGATCGGGGCGGGCACGGCGGCGGCGTTGCCGGCGCTCATCGCCAGCACACCGCCGGCGAGCAGGGCGGCCGGAATTCCGCGCCGCATCCAGGTACGCATGAGAAATATTCTCCTTGGTGAATTCCCGGGTCGCGGGAGTTAAACGGGCGATCCCTCGAAAGACGATTCGGGGCAGGGATCACCCGGGAAAGGGGAAAACAGGAAAGTGGACTGCGGACCGAACGCCGAGAGGCGGCGAATCAGTCGGGGGTGATGCCGGGCTGACGACGCGCGGCCATCGGAACGCAGCGCGAGACCGCGCGCGTGGGCTGGACCGAGTTGTCCACGGGCGTGACGACCACACCGTCGCCGAGGCACATGCCGGCGCCGCCGGACGGACCGTCGTGGCCGCAGGCGTTGCCGGGCAGCGCGCCGAACGGCAGCGCCTCGGACTTGGACGGGCTGTCCTGGGGCAGCGGGACGGCCGGCGCGCTCATGGCGACGGCCTGCGGACCGGCCGCGGCGGCCGGCTCGACCACGTGATCCACCCGGCTCACGGCCGGGGACGACACGACCCGCTGGACGGGCAACGCCTCGTCAGCGGGAGTGAAATTCCTGGTCACGGCGGTGTCCCCGGGCTCATCGGCCGGCTGCGACGCCGTGATGTCGTCGAGCTTCTGCTCGACCAGGATCACCGGGGCGACCAGGTGCGGCACCGGAACCTGCAACGCCGGGACCGCGGGCGCGGCCGCCGGCAGCGCCCGCGTCGCGTCCTGGCCGAGGTGCACGGTGTGGGCGACGGAGCCGTCCACCACCGAACCGGCGGTGGAGATCAGGTCGGTGACCGGGTTCTCCTCGGCCGCCGACGCCGTCGCCGAGGAGAGCAGCCAGGCCAGCGCGGTGCCGGCCAGGACGCCGCCGATCAGAACGAGGACGCGCAACAGCGCCGACCGAAAACGGTCGACCTCCGCGACTGTCTGCTCGTCCATGACCGGAAACGGATCCTCTCGAACGACTGCTCGTGGATCCACACCGTACTGGATTCGAGTTGGGGAATTGCACCCCCGACCGTTACACCTTCGGGTTAATCAGGTGAGCTTGAACGGCGTGGGGTGACTGGTGAGGCTTCCCAGCTTTCCGACCACCACGTAGTCGCCGGCCGGCAGCGGGGCCCCGCTCGGCGCGCAGTTGGGCGACGAGGTGCGGCCGGCCCAGGCGATGCTGAACGTGGCCTGCTCGCCGGGCTGGAGCAGCCGGGTGTCGGCCGGCTGCTGGTAGTAGCAGTCGGAGCTCGACCACAGCCGGGTGCTGCCGTCCGCGGTGAACACGAGCAGCTCTCGCAGCTGGCGGGTGACCTCCCGCTTGCACGCCACCGGCCCCGAGTTGGTCACCACCAGGGTGAGCAGCGGCGACTGGCCGACCCGGTAGCTGGGCTGCGCGATGCGGGCCTCGACCGTGATCGCGGTGTCCGGGCACGGCCCGGGCGGGGGCGGCGGAGGCGGCGGCCCGGTCGTGGTGCTGGTGGTCGTGGGGGCCGGCGCGGGCGAGGCCGACGAGGACGAGGAGCCGCCGGCCGCCGTGATCGTGCCGCTGGTCGGGGGCGAGGAGGTGAGGCGCTTGCTGGAGGTGGGAGCCACGTTCTGCCGGTTGGCCACGCCCTGCGGGTCGGCCGACGAGCCGTGGCCGAGCCAGGCCGTGATGATCACTGCCAGCAGCACGACCACCAGGATCGAGCCGCCGAGCGCGAACGCCCGGCGGCGCCAGTACACCGACGGGTCGAGCGGTCCCTGGGGCTCGATCATGCACCGACGGTAACGCCGTGGTCGCCGACGGCCAGGGATTCAGGGGATCACTCAATCCGGTTGTGTCTTTGCTCAATTGCCCTTGTCAGAGATCGCCCGACCAGGTGCCATAGAGATCTAGGCAGGAGGTGCGACATGACCGCCATCGACGAGTTGCTCGAACGCAATGCCGCACTGGTCGACCGGACCCGCGGGGACCGGTCCTCGGCCAGCCCTTCGTTGCACATCGCCGTGCTGACGTGCATGGACGCCCGGATCCGGGTGTTCGAGCTGTTCGGCCTGCAGCAGGGCGAGGCGCACGTGCTGCGCAACGCCGGCGGCGTGGTGACCGACGACGTGATCCGCTCGCTGGCGCTGAGCCAGCGCAAGCTCGGCACCAGGGAGATCCTGCTGGTGCAGCACACCTCGTGCGGTCTGTCGATGACCACCGAGGACGAGTTCAAGGACGAGCTGGAGTCCGACACCGGCCTGCGGCCGACCTGGGCCGTCGAGGCGTTCAAGGAGGTCAAGGACAGCGTCCGGACCTCGCTGGCGCGGCTGCGGCACAGCGTGTTCCTGCCGTACACGGACAACGTCCGCGGCTTCGTCTACGACGTGCACAACGGTGCCCTGCACGAGGTGTTGTCACCCGGCCAGGGATAATCGGAGGCGATGCTTGCCTCCGACACCCTGCTGAGCTGGTTCGACGACACCGCGCGGGATCTGCCCTGGCGGCGCCCCGACTGCACCGCGTGGGGCGTGCTGGTCAGCGAGATCATGCTGCAGCAGACCCCCGTCGCCCGGGTCGAGCCGATCTGGCACGAGTGGATGGCGCGCTGGCCGGTGCCCTCGGCGCTGGCCGCCGCCAGCCAGGGCGAGGTCGTTCGGGCGTGGGGCAAGCTCGGCTATCCGCGCCGGGCCCTGCGCCTGCACGAGGCCGCCGCCGCCATCGCCCTCAAGCATGACGACGTCGTGCCCGACGACGTGGACACCCTGCTGGCGCTGCCCGGCATCGGCGCGTACACCGCTCGCGCCGTCGCCGCCTTCGCCTACGGGCAGCGGTGTCCCGTCGTCGACACCAACGTCCGCCGGGTCGTCGCCCGGGCCATCCACGGCGCCGGGGACGCCGGGCCGCCGTCCACCACCCGCGACATGGCCGACGTCGCCGCTCTCCTGCCCGTCGTCGACTCCGTCGCCGCCCGCTACTCCGCCGCCCTCATGGAACTCGGCGCCCTCGTCTGCACCGCTCGCACCCCCCGCTGCGCCGACTGCCCCGTCTTCGACACCTGCGCCTGGCAGCTCGCCGGCCGCCCCGCCTACAACGGTCCCGTCAAGGCCGTGCAGAAGTTCGCCGGCACCGACCGCCAGGTCCGCGGCCGCCTGCTCGACGTCCTGCGCGGCGCTCCCGGCCCCGTCACCCGCGCCCAGCTCGACGCCGCGTGGTCCGAAGCCGGGCAACGGGACCGCTGCCTCGACTCCCTGCTCGTCGACGGCCTCGTCGAACAGACCGACTCCGGTCTGTTCGCCCTGCCAGGTGAGCACTGACTCCCGGTTGTCCACAGCCCCCGACTTGTCCACAGGCAACCCCTTTGCAAGATCCACTAGCCATCGGGGCAGGTAGGCTGGCGACGGGGCGGCCACCCCGGGAGTGGTGGGGGCTGGACAGTTGGAGGGATGTTCCGGTTGCCGGCTTTCCGGGGACCCCGCACCCTGTCGGCATGGCGACCTGCGATGTCTGCGGCAACGACTACTGGATGGCGTTCGAGATCCGGACCGTGACCGGCGAGAGCCACTGGTTCGACTCCTTCGAGTGCGCGATGGAGAAGCTCGCGCCGCGCTGCGAGCGGTGCAACTGCCGCATCGTCGGCCACGGAGTCGAGGTCGAGGGCCGGTTCTACTGCTGCGCCCACTGCGCGCGGACCGTGGCCGAGCTCGGCAACCAGATCCGCGACGCCGTCGGAGTCCGCCCCTCCTGACCGGTGTTGGATGGCTCCATGGCACAGGCCCTGGAGTTCTTCTTCGACGGTGAGGCCGACACCGCGGTGCGGGCGCTGTGGCAGCGGCTGGAACGGGCCGGCGTGCCGAGCCTGGCCAGCCGCAGCCACCGCCGGCACCGGCCCCACGTCACCTTCGCCCTCGGCAGCGCCTTCACCCGCCCCACCCGCGCCGAGCTGGCCGCCGAGCTCCGCCTGCTGGCCCTGCCCAGCATCTGGCTCTACACCCTGGGCACCTTCCCCACCACCGACACCAACCTCGTGCTCACCGCCGTCGTCGACACCGAGCTGCTGGCCGTCCACTCCGCCGTGCACGACGTCCTGGCCAAGAAGGTCCGCAACCCGTCCGCCTACTACCTGCCCGGCTCCTGGGTCCCCCACTGCGCCCTGGCCCAGGAGATCGACACCCCCACCCTCGCCGCCGGCATCGCCGCCCTGCACCCCGCCGAGCCCATCCGCGCCAAGGTCGACGAGGTCGGCATCACCGACACCGTCACCGGCGAGGTCGACGTGCTGTTCGTGAGGTGACATATCCGATTGGATATGGAAGCGGGTGTGCGATGAGCCTGATCGCGGAAGCGCGAACGGCAGCTGGCATCAGTCAGGAAGAACTGGCGCTACGCGCGCACACGTCCCAGCCGACCTTGTCCGCGTACGAGAACGGCCGGAAGTCCCCGTCGCTGGCGACGACGGAGCGGCTGCTCGCGGAAACAGGCCACCGCCTCACGATCGCCGCTGAGATCACCTTCACCCAGTTGCTCACCAGTCGAGGTCGGCCGTTCTGGGTGCCTGACCACCTGCCGCGCCTTCCGCTGCGTCGGGCGTTGGCGACACTGACGCCGCCATTGCATGTGAACTGGTCGACGCCCGGCATGAAGTTCGATCTACGTGACCGAGCGGAGCGCGTGCACCTCTACGAGATAGTGCTGCGCGAAGGCAAGCCGGCGGACATCCTGACCTACGTTGACGGGGCGTTACTCCTCGACCTCTGGTCAGAACTGGTGCTTCCGCGCGACATCCGCGCCGCGTGGGACGAAGTCATCGAGGTCCTCCAAGAAAGCGCATGATCCACTCACCGCCTTCCAGGTCGAGGTCGCGCATCGCCGACAAGAACATTCCCGTCGATCCCACGAAGGTCGCTGCTCTGCGTGCCTTTCGCGGAGTGGGCCGAGGAGTTGAACTCGGAGGGCTGAGTCAGCCGTCGAGCAGGCCGGACAGGAAGGCTTCCACGGCGCCGCGGTAGACGGCGGGGGCGCTGAGTTGGACGAGGTGGCCGGCGCCTTCGACGAGGATGTGGCGGCCGTCGGCGGCGCGGGCGGCCATGGCCGCCTGCTGGCCGGGGGGCATGAAGGTGTGCTCGGCCTCGATGACGAGCAGGGGCGACTGGAGGCGGTCGACGAAGGGCCAGTAGTCGCGGACGCCCCATTCGGCGGCGATGCGGTAGAGGTCGTCGAGGTCGGCGATGAGGTGGTAGCCGTCGCAACGTTCCTCGACGCACTCGGCGAAGTAGTCACCGACGGGGCCGAAGAAGGAGCGGACGTGGGCCAGGGACTGGAAGGGCACGGGCCAGCGGGAGAACTCGGCCCGCCACGGGTCGACGGTGCGGCCACGCTGGTCGGGGGCGAAGTCCTCGACGACGAGGCCGCGGACGAGGGAGGGCTCGGAGGCGGCGAGGACGAGGGCGTGCAGACCACCCATGGAGTGGCCGATGACGACTGAGGGCCCCAGGTCGAGGCGGCGGATGGCCGAGGCGGCGTCGGCGGCGAAGTCCTCGGTGCGCCAATCGCCGCCGCGATGCGTATTACGACCGTGTCCCCGCGCATCGAGACCGACGACCCGACCGTAGCGAGTCAGCCACTGGGCGACCGGCCACCAGGTGGTGGCCCGGCCCATCAGCCCGTGCAGCAACACAATGCCGGGGCCGGAGCCGCCGAACTCGACGACATCGAACACGGAGCACTCATACCACCTGGTACACACATCGGCATGCGGGTTGGGAAGGTGGCGGCGCTGCTCGCGGTCGTGGCGTTGTGCGTGGCCTGCACCCCGGCGACGAAGTCGGCGGAGGAGGAGGTCCACGGCACGGCGGGCGCGCGCACCGCGGGCGATCCGTATTACCCGACCAGCGGGAACGGGGGCTACAACGCGTCCAACTACGTCGTGGCGATCACCTACGACCCGAAGACGCACCACCTGGACGGCGACACGACGATCACCGCGAAAGCATCGCAGGACCTCAGCGAGTTCAGCCTCGACCTGGACGGCCTGGACGTGCGCACGGTGACGGTGGACGGCCAGGCGGCGGACACCACCCGCGAGGGCGGCAAGCTGGTGATCACCCCGGCGGACGCGGTGGCCAACGGCAGCACCTTCACCACCGAGGTGCAGTACGACGGCGTGCCGACCCCGTTCAAGCAGACCAAGCTGGGCGCGGAGGGCTGGCAGATCTCCAGCAGCGGCGGCGCGTTCGTGGCCGGCGAGCCGCACTCGGCGTCGACCTGGTACCCGGTCAACGACACGCCGACCGACAAGGCGGCCTTCCACCTGGCGGCCAAGGTGCCGGACGGCTGGAGCGTGATCTCCAACGGGGTCCAGGGCCGCAACGAGTCCAAGGACGGCTGGACGACCTACCGCTGGGACGAGCCCGACCCGATCGCCTCGTACCTGACCACGGTCGGCATCGACCACTGGACGATGACCACCGGCAAGCTGGCCGACGGCACGCCGCTGGTGTCGGCGTTCGCCCCGGGCGCCGAGGACAAGAAGGCCCTGGAGGACCGGCTGCCGGAGATCCTGGACTTCCTGTCGTCGAAGTTCGGCAAGTACCCGCAGGACGCGGCCGGCGGCGTCTTCCTGGCCGACAAGATCAACTTCTCGCTGGAGACGCAGACCCGGCCGATCTACGCCCAGTGGACCGACCTGTCGACGATCGTGCACGAGAACGCCCACCAGTGGTGGGGCGACTCGGTCTCGGTGCGGCAGTGGAAGGACATCTGCCTCAACGAGTGCTTCGCCAGCTACGCCCAATGGCTGTGGTCGGAGGCCAAGGAGGGCGCGAACCTGGACGACCAGTACCGCCAGTGGGTCAAGAAAGGCCCGCAGGTGTTCGGGGCCAAGCTCTACGACATGGGCGAGGGCAACGAGTTCAAGGCCGTCTACACCAAGGGCCCCCTGGCTTTGCACGCCCTGCGCCGCACCATCGGCGACACCGCCTTCTTCCAGATCCTCAAGACCTGGCCAGCCCTGCACCGCGACGGCAACGCCGCCTGGCCGCAGTTCGAGGCGTACGCGGAGCAGATCAGCGGCCGGGACCTGAAGGGCTTCTTCGACGCCTGGTTCCGCGGCGCCACCCAGCCCGCGGACCAGTACCTGTGGCCGGGCAACCTCAAGCCCTGACCCACACGTCCTTGAGGCCGGCGACGATCACCCGCCCGTCGGCCAGCGTGGTGACGGCGTTGGGGATGTCGTCGCAGCCCAGGCTCTGGCGCTGCCACGAGCCGTCCGCGGCCGAGCAGCACAAATAAGACAGAGTGCCTCCCCCTCATGGGAGAGTGTCAGCCGCTCACCGTGGCCACGAACTGGGTCAGCACCGCCTTGTGGTCGGTGCCGGGCACGTCGAAGGTGGCGAAGGTGTCGACGGGGCAGCGTTTGTCGACCAGCACGTGGTCGATGGGCAGCAGCGGCGGCAGCCGGCCGTCGGTGGGCCAGGTGGGCAGCAGGCCGTCGCCGGCCTGGGAGGCGGCGTCGACGAAGCCGCTGACCATCTCGGCGCGCAGGCCGGCGTGGTCGACGGTGGCGTTGAAGTCGCCGGCCAGCACCATCGGCGGCGTGCCGTCGACGGGGTCGGGTAAAGCGTCGAGCTCCCGCTTCCAGGTGTCGGTGGTGTTGTCGTCGGTCGGCGGCCGGACGTGCACGGACTGGACCTGGATCGCCCGGTTCTGCGGCAATGTCACCTGGGCGGTGACCTGAGGAAACGTCGTGGGCGTCTCGATCTGCACGGGTTGCAGCGGATAGCGGGAGGCGATGCCGGAGCCGGTCGGCCCGTCGCCGGGCTGGAAGAGCTG
Source organism: Kutzneria sp. NPDC052558 (assembly GCF_044547355.1). NCBI lineage: Bacteria > Bacillati > Actinomycetota > Actinomycetes > Pseudonocardiales > Pseudonocardiaceae > Kutzneria > Kutzneria sp. NPDC052558. The sequence goes on along the minus strand of NZ_JBIUAG010000003.1, from coordinate 479,992 downwards.
GTCGGGCAGCTCGGATGCGAGGCCGGCGGCGGCGAGCGCGGCGGCCGACTGCGGGGTGAGCTCCTGGAAGGCGACGACGTCGACGTGCTGGGACCGGATCAGGGAGACGACGGTGGCAGCGTCGGCGCGTCCCTGGGCGAGGTCGAGGCTGAGCACCCGGACGGCCGGCCCGATGCCGAGCGGCCGCGGCGCGGTGAAGGCCCGCGGCATGACGGCGGCGAACAGGCACGCGGTGAAGGCCAGCGCCACCACGGCGACGGCCCAGCGACGCACCAGCATGGCGAACAGCACGAGCAGCGCCCCGCCGCCGGCGGCGTACGGGGTGCCGGCCAGCAGCACGACCATCACGTGGTCGCCGTCGATGCCGAGCAGCCGCAACGCCACCATGGCGATCACGGCCGCGGTCAGCAGCGAGAGCAGGAAGGTCAGCAGCGGGCCGCCGACCTTGCGCCGACCCTCGTCGAGGTAGACGGGGGCCCGGCGGGTCGCGCGGGCACGCACGTTGCTGGCCACATGTCCCATTGAACACGACAAAGGGCGGTTCCCCGGCGAACCGGGAAACCGCCCCTGATCAGAGCATCAGCTCACTCGCCGTCGAACTCCTGCACGGCGTCGCTGCCGTGGGCGGCCAGGCCCACCGGCGGCGCGTCCGGGATCCGCAGCGGACGGGTCTCGCCGCGGAACACGAAGTGCGCCTTGTCGTCGGAGCCCTCGCCGCTCCAGCCCTCCACGTCGCAGAGCACGATCTGGCCGGGCTGGAGCTCCCCGAACAGGATCTTCTCCGACAGCTGGTCCTCGATCTCGCGCTGGATGGTCCGGCGCAGCGGCCGGGCGCCCAGCACCGGGTCGAAGCCCCGCTTGGCCAGCAGCTGCTTGGCCAGCGGCGTGAGCTCGAGCGACATGTCCTTGTTCTTCAGCTGGGCCTCGACCCGCGTGACCATCAGGTCGACCATCTTGATGATCTCTTCCTGGGTCAGCTGGTGGAACACGATGATGTCGTCGATGCGGTTGAGGAACTCCGGGCGGAAATGCTTCTTCAGCTCGTCGTTGACCTTGATCTTCATCCGCTCGTAGTTCGAGCCCTCGACACCGCCGCCGGAGAAGCCAAGGCCGACGGCCTTGGAGATGTCCTGCGTGCCCAGGTTGGAGGTGAAGATGATCACGGTGTTCTTGAAGTCCACCGTGCGGCCCTGGCCGTCGGTCAGGCGGCCGTCCTCCAGCACCTGCAGGAGGGTGTTGTAGACCTCCTGGTGTGCCTTCTCGATCTCGTCGAACAGGACCACCGAGAACGGCTTGCGGCGCACCTTCTCGGTGAGCTGGCCGCCCTCCTCGTAGCCCACGTAGCCGGGAGGCGCGCCGAACAGACGCGACGCGGTGTACCGGTCGTGGAACTCGCCCATGTCGATCTGGATGAGCGCGTCGTCGTCGCCGAACAGGAAGTTGGCCAGCGCCTTGGACAGCTCGGTCTTACCGACGCCGGACGGGCCGGCGAAGATGAACGAGCCGGAGGGGCGCTTGGGGTCCTTCAGGCCGGCACGGGTGCGGCGGATCGCCTTGGAGACGGCCTTGACGGCCTCCTCCTGGCCGATGATCCGCTTGTGGACCTCGTCCTCCATGCGGAGCAGACGGGTGGTCTCCTCCTCGGTGAGCTTGAAGACGGGGATGCCGGTCCAGTTGGCCAGCACCTCCGCGATCTGCTCGTCGTCGACCTCGGCGACGACGTCGAGGTCGCCGTCCTTCCACTGCTTCTCGCGCTCGGCCTTCTGCGCGAGCAGCTGCTTCTCCTGGTCCCGCAGCTTCGCGGCGCGCTCGAAGTCCTGCGCGTCGATCGCGGACTCCTTGTCCCGGCGCACGTCGGCGATCTTCTCGTCGAACTCGCGCAGGTCCGGCGGCGCGGTCATGCGGCGGATGCGCATCCGGGCGCCGGCCTCGTCGATCAGGTCGATCGCCTTGTCCGGCAGGAACCGGTCGTTGATGTACCGGTCGGCCAGCGTGGCCGCGGCCACCAGCGCCGAGTCGGTGATCGAGACACGGTGGTGCGCCTCGTACCGGTCGCGCAGACCCTTGAGGATCTCGATGGTCTGCTCCAGCGTCGGCTCGCCGACCTGGATCGGCTGGAACCGGCGCTCCAGGGCGGGGTCCTTCTCGACGTACTTGCGGTACTCGTCGAGCGTGGTCGCGCCGATGGTCTGGAGCTCGCCGCGGGCCAGCATCGGCTTGAGGATGCTGGCGGCGTCGATCGCGCCCTCGGCGGCGCCCGCGCCGACCAGGGTGTGGATCTCGTCGATGAACAGGATGATGTCGCCGCGGGTGCGGATCTCCTTGAGCACCTTCTTCAGGCGCTCCTCGAAGTCACCGCGGTAGCGGGAACCGGCGACCAGCGAGCCCAGGTCCAGGGTGTAGAGCTGCTTGTCCTTGAGCGTCTCGGGCACCTCGCCCTTGACGATCATCTGGGCCAGGCCCTCCACCACGGCGGTCTTGCCGACGCCGGGCTCGCCGATGAGCACCGGGTTGTTCTTGGTGCGGCGCGAGAGCACCTGCATGACCCGCTCGATCTCCTTGGCCCGGCCGATGACCGGGTCCACCTTGCCCTCGCGGGCCAGGGCGGTGAGATTGCGGCCGAACTGGTCCAGCACGAGCGAGGAGGACGGAGTGCCCTCGCCGCGGCCGCCGGCCTCGGCCGGCTCCTTGCCCTGGTAGCCGGACAGCAGCTGAAGCACCTGCTGGCGGACGCGGTTGAGGTCCGCGCCCAGCTTGACCAGGACCTGGGCGGCCACGCCCTCGCCCTCGCGGATCAGCCCGAGCAGGATGTGCTCGGTGCCGATGTAGTTGTGGCCGAGCTGCAGCGCCTCGCGCAGCGACAGCTCAAGCACCTTCTTGGCCCGGGGCGTGAACGGGATGTGCCCGCTCGGCGCCTGCTGACCCTGACCGATGATCTCTTCCACCTGCTGGCGAACGCCCTCGAGGGCGATGCCCAGCGACTCCAGCGCCTTGGCGGCGACACCCTCACCCTCGTGGATCAGACCCAGGAGGATGTGCTCGGTGCCGATGTAGTTGTGGTTGAGCATCCTGGCCTCTTCTTGAGCCAGGACGACCACCCGCCTCGCGCGGTCGGTGAACCTCTCGAACATATGCACTCCCTGACAGCTGCGTCGGCGGTCCTCCACCCACCCATGACCTCGCCGGTGGGGTCAGCACCTGGGGTCCACTGTAGTAGGCGGACCCGTCGCTCTCAGTGCCGCTCGCAGCCGCAGACCCCGCGAGCGCCCTGACGCATGGCACAACGTGGGTTCTGACAGGCAGATTCCCACTGTCCGCTTACCGCGAACAAGCCACCATCAGCTGACATTCACTGTGAGCGGGGTCACCAAAAGGGTGAAATTCGGACCTCAGGCCAGGTTGGCCGAGAGCACCGAGCGGTGGGTCGGGGCGGCGGCCTTGTGCCGGGCACGCCCCTGCTCGGTCAGCTCCACGAAGATCCCGCGCCGGTCGTCGGAGCACAGCGAGCGGGCCACCAGCCCGTCGGCCTCCAGCCGCGCCACTACCCGGGACAGGGCGCTCTGACTGAGCTGGACGCTCTTGCCGAGCTCCTGCATGCGCAGCGCCGGCTTGTCGCAGCAGTTGTCCGACAGCTGGTCGAGCACCTCGAACTCGCTGGCCCCCAGGCCATGCCCCTCGCGCAGCTCCCGGTCCAGCGTGCACCACGTGGAGTGGTACCGCCCCAGCAGGTCACGCCAGGCGCTCACGAGCTCGTTCTCGGTCACGCCCCGCATCATAGTCCCCGCCGTCATAAGATTCCAGCGCATTAAATCCCCTTGCATTAGATGCAGCTGCATGTAGTCTTGCCAACCGTGACCACACCGGCAACACCCGTTCCGTCCGCCCCCGCCGGCACGCGCTGGACCGCGAGCCTGTGGGCGGCGCTGATGCTGCTGTGCGGCGTGCTGTTCCTGGACGGCCTCGACCTGTCCATGGTCGGCGTCGCGCTGCCCTCGATCGGCTCCGAGCTGCACATGTCCACCTCGTCCCTGCAGTGGGTGATCAGCGGCTACGTGCTCGGCTACGGCGGCTTCCTGCTGCTCGGCGGCCGCACCGCCGACCTGCTCGGCCGCCGCCGCGTGCTGCTGGTGGCGCTGGGCGTCTTCGCCGCCGGCTCGCTGCTCGGCGGCCTGGTGGACGACCCGACCCTGCTGATCGCCGCCCGCTTCATCAAGGGCGCCGCCGCCGCGTTCACCGCCCCGGCCGGCCTGTCGATCATCACCACGACCTTCCCGGAGGGCCCCTCCCGCAACCGGGCGCTGTCCATCTACACCGCGTTCGGGGCCAGCGGCTTCTCCTCCGGCCTGATCCTCGGCGGCCTGATGACCGAGGTCGGCTGGCGCTGGACCTTCCTGCTGCCGGCCCCGCTGGCCATCGCCGTGCTGATCGCCGGCATCCGGCTCATCCCCAACCACGGCCGTCCCGACGGCCCCCGCCAGGGCTACGACGTGCTCGGCGCCGCCACCAGCACCCTCGCGCTGCTGCTGCTCGTCTACACCGTCGTGTCCGCGTCCACGGTGGGCTGGGCCTCGCCGATCACGCTCGGCTCGTTCGCGGTGGTGATCGCGCTGGCGGTCGCCTTCGTGCTGGTCGAACGCCGGGTCGCGCACCCGCTGCTGCGGCTGGGCATCCTGCGCAACAAGAACGTGCTCTCGGCCAACCTCACCGCCATGGCCGTCTTCGGCTCGTACTCCGGCTTCCAGTTCATCGGCACCATCTACATGCAGTCGCTGCTGCACTGGTCGCCGCTGAGCATGGCGCTGGCCTTCCTGCCGGTCGGCCTGCTCGTGGCCTTCGGCGGGCCGCGCACCGGCGCGCTGGTCAACCGGTTCGGCGCCGGCCGGGTCATCGCCGTCGGGCTCGCCTCGTTCGTCGTGGCCTACGGCCTGTTCCTGCAGATCGACGCCAACCCCAACTACGCGCTGGCCATCCTGCCCAGCATGCTGCTGCTGGGCGTGGGCTTCGCGCTGTCCTTCCCGGCGCTGAACATGCAGGCCACCACCGGCGTCGACGACGACGAGCAGGGCCTGGCCGCCGGCCTCGTGCAGACGTCCTTCCAGGTCGGCGGGGCCATCGCGCTGGCCGTGGTGACCGCGGTGCTCAACGCCGCGACGCCGCACACCACCGCCGAGGTCATCGCCAGCTACCACCCGGCCCTGGCCGTGGTGACCGGCGTCGCCCTGGCCGGGCTGATCGCCACCGTGACGATCAGCGGCCTGCGCCGCCGGTCGGCCGCCGAGCCGGCGCCGGCCCTGGAGCCGGAGTTCGCCCAGGTCTGACCGACCGGCTCGTCGGTTCGAGGGGAGTCGACGAGCCACCCTTGAAAACCCACATGCGCTTCCTATGTGGCGGCTGGTGCCACATAGGAAGCGCATGTGGCGTATCGAGGGGCGCGAGTGTCACCCGATCAGGTGACACAGACAGGTGGGTGGGAGTCAGGTGCGGTGGCGGGTGCCGATGGGGACGACGAGCGGCGTGCCGGCCACCGGGTCGTCGATGACCTTGGCCTCCAGCTCGAAGACCTCGCGCAAGAGGTCCTCGGTCAGCACCTCGTGCGGCCGGCCTTGGGCGACGATCTTGCCAGCGCGCAGTGCGACCAGCCGGTCGGCGTAGCGGGCGGCCAGGTTGAGGTCGTGCAGCACCATCACCACGGTCCGGCCCAGCTCGCTGTGCAGCCGCTGCACGAGATCGAGCACGTCGACCTGGTGGGCCAGGTCCAAGTAGGTGGTCGGCTCGTCGAGCAGCAGCAGCTCGGTGCCCTGGGCCAGCGCCATGGAGATCCACGCCCGCTGCCGCTGGCCGCCGGAGAGCTGGTCCAGGGTGCGGTCGGCGAACTCGGTCATGCCGGTCATGGCCAGCGCCTCGTCGATGGCGGCGTGGTCGTCGGACGACCACTGCCGGTACCAGGCCTGGTGCGGGTGCCGGCCGCGGGCGACCAGGTCGGCGACGGTGAGGCCCTCGGGGGCCTGCGGCGACTGCGGCAGCACGCCGAGCAGCTTGGCCACCTCGCGCGTGGGCATCTTGTCGATGCGCTTGCCGTCCAGCAGCACCTGCCCGCCCTGCGGCGCGAGCAGCCGGCCCATGGCCCGCAGCAGGGTGGACTTCCCGCAGCCGTTGGGCCCGATCACGGCGGTCACCGTGCCGCCGACGACGTCCAGGTCGAGGCCGTCGACGACCAGGGAGTCGCCGTAGCCCAACCGCAGCGACTCGGCCCGCAGTCGTGCCGTCACGCCCGCACCTCCCGGCGCTTCCGAATGATCAGGAACATCAGGTACGGCGCGCCGAGCACGGCCGTCACGACTCCGACCGGCAGCTCGATGCCGAACGCCGTCCGCGCGATCAGGTCGGAGACACTGATCAGCAGCGCGCCCAGCACCGCCGAGGCGATCAGCGGCGGTCGCGCGGTGCCGGCCAGCCGGATCGCGATCTGCGGCGTGGCCAGGGCGACGAACAACACCGGGCCGGCCGCGGCCGTCGCGACCGCGGCCAGCGTCACCGCGATGAGGATCATCGTGAACCGGCTCAGCTCCACCCGTGCGCCGAGGTTGCGCACGGTGTCGTCGTCGAACTGGAGGGCGCCCAGCACGTGCGCGCCGACCAGCGACAACGGCAGGAACACGCCCAACGCGACCGCCACCGGCGCCAGATCGGCCCAGCTGCGGCCGTTGAGGCTGCCGGTGATCCACACCAGCGCCTGGCCGGCCTGGTTGATGTCGCCGATGGTCAGCAGCCAGTACGTCAGGTTGAGCATGAACGCCTGCACGCCGATGCCCACCAGCACCAGCCGATAGCCGTCCACGCCACGACGCCAGGCCAGCAGGTAGACCAGCGCGGCCGACAGCAGGCCGCCGATCAGCGCCGCCACCGGCAGGCCGATCGCGCCCGCGACGGTAGCCACTCCCCCGAAGCCGCCGGCCAGCACGATCACGCCGACCGCCCCGGCGGACGCGCCCGGCGTGACGCCGAGGACGTCCGGACTGGCCAGCGGGTTGCGGGAGATCGCCTGGGTGATCGCCCCGGACACGCCCAGCGCCGCCCCGACCAGCAGGCCCGTCAGCGTTCGCGGCAGCCTAAGGTCGAACACGATGTACTGCTCGGTCGGGTCGCCCGCCCCGAACAGCACCCGCAGCACGTCGCCGACCGTCATCGGGAAGTCGCCGAGTCGGATGTTCAGGGCCACCACCAGCACCAACAGCGCCAGTGCGACCAGCGGCACCAGCAGCGGCCGCAGCCGGAACCTCAGTCCGACCGGCCCGATCCGCACCCCGTGCAGCGCCGTCACAGTCGCACCAGCCGATTGCGCCGCACGATGCCGACGAACACCGGCGCGCCGATCAGCGCCAGCACGATGCCCACCTGCAGTTCGCTGGGCCAGGCGATCACCCGTCCGATGATGTCGGCCACCAGCATCAGCACCGCGCCGATCAGCCCGGAGTACGGCAGCAGCCAGCGATGGTCGGGGCCGGTGATGAACCGGGCCACGTGCGGCACCACCAGGCCGACGAACCCGATCGGTCCGCACGCCGCGACCGCGCCGCCGGTCAGCAGCGTGATCGCCACGATGCCCAGCACCCGGGTCCTCGTCACGTGCTGGCCGATGGAGCGGGCCACGTCCTCCCCCAGCGACAGCGCGTTCAGGCCGGGCGCGTTGGCCAGGGCCAGCACCAGGCCCACGACCAGGAACGGCAGCACCTGCCCGATGATCACCGGGTCGCGGCCGGCGACCGCGCCCACCCGCCAGAACCGGAACGTCTCCAGGCTCTGCTGGTCGATCACCGCCATCGCCGAGATCAGGCCGGCCATCAGGGCGCTGACCGCCGCCCCGGCCAGCGCCAGCGTCAACGGCGTCGGCCCACCCCGGCCGGCCGAGCCGAGCAGGAAGACCACCGCCGTGGTCACCACCGCCCCGGCGAACGCCAGCCAGACGTAGCTGTAGAGGCTGGTCAGGTCGAACGCGAAAATCCCGATCACCACCGCGAACGCCGCGCCGCTGGTCACGCCGAGCAGTCCCGGGTCGGCCAGCGGGTTGCGGGTGTGGCCCTGGATCAGCGAGCCCGCCACCCCCAGCGCCGCGCCGGCCAGCACCGCCAGCTCCGTCCTCGGCACCCGCAGGGACCGGATGATGATGTCGTTCTCGCTGCCCGTCGGCGTGAGCAGGCCGTGCCACACCCCGTCCAGGCCGATCGGCTTCGAGCCGATGGCGATGCTGGCCAGCCCGGCCACCACCGCCACCCCGAGCAGGACCAGGAGCCCGACGATCCGACGCCGACGACGCCGCGCGACTGCGCCCACCAGCCCTCCTCTCGACTTTGGTTAGCCTAACCGCAGTGCGAGGAGGGAACGGACAGGCCCTGATTGAACAGGCAACAACCGGGGTGAGGTCTGGTGCGGCCCGGTCAGCTCCGCCCCAACGGCGGCCGATCGCCCCCAGAGCCCGCCCACCCAGAGCCCGCCCACCCAGAGCCCGCCCACCCAGAGCCCGCCCACCCAGAGCCCGCCCACCCAGAGCCCGCCCACCCAGGGGGCCATCCCCGATCCATTTTACCGCTGGAACGGGGTATCGATCTTGGAGCGGGGAGTGGCTGTGGATAACCGCGGAAGGGAGCCGGGGGCTGTGGACAACACGAAGGGCCGCCCACACGGGCGGCCCTTCGGAAATCCTGGCGGTCAGGCCTGCTGGTGGTAGGCGTCCAGGACATCGGCGGGGATGCGGCCGCGGTCGGAGACCTTCATGCCCTGCTTGCGGGCCCATTCCCGGATGGCCTGGTTCTGCTCGCGGTCGGCGGCGGCGGGACGCGGGGTGCGGCCGGCGGCGCCGGCGGGGCGGCCGGGGTTGCGCTTGCGGCCGCCGGAACGGCGGGCGGAGGCCACGAAAGCGGCCAATCCGTCGCGCAGCTTGCTCGCATTGTTCACCGAAAGATCGATCTGGTACGCCACGCCGTCGAGAGCGAACTCGAGAGTCTCACTGGCTTCGGACCCGTCCAGGTCATCGATCAGGGCGACAGTGACCTTCTGCGCCATGAGCGGCCTCCTACACAGAGTGCGCCGCGGAAAGGGGTCCAATCGGCGGCTGCCCGTTAAAATCTGTCTTGGGGACAGATTAGCGCATATCTATCGCACGCCGTCAATGGCAGCCGCCGATTCACCTCATTCGGGTCGCACGAGTGGGAACAGGATCGTCTCCCGGATACCGAGACCGGTCAGCGCCATCAGGAGGCGATCGATGCCCATTCCGACGCCACCGCTCGGTGGCATTCCGTACTCCAACGAACGCAGAAAGTCCTCGTCCACGGGCATCGCCTCGGCGTCGCCGGCCGCGGCCAGCCGCGACTGCTCGGTCAGCCGCTGCCGCTCGACCACCGGATCCACCAGCTCGGAGTAACCGGTCGCCAGCTCGAATCCGCGGACGTAGAGGTCCCACTTCTCGGCCAGGCCGGGCGTATCGCGGTGCTCGCGGGTCAGTGGCGAGGTCTCGACCGGGAAATCGCGCACGAATGCCGGCGCGTGCAGGTGGTCGCCGACCAGGTGCTCGAACAGCTCCTCGACGAGCTTTCCGTGACCCAGCTTCGGGTCCACCTCCAGCCCGCGCGCGTCGGCGTGCTTGCGCAGCAGCTCGGCCGGGGTCTGCGGGGTGATCTCGGAGTCCAGCGCCTCCGACAGCGAGCCGTACATGGTCAGCTCGGTCCAGTCCCCGGACAGGTCGTACTCGGCGCCGTCGGCCAGCGTGACGACCTGGGAGCCCAGCACGGCCTGGGCCGCCTCCTGGATGAGCTGCCTGGTCAGGGCGGCCATCGAGTCATAGGTGCCATACGCCTGGTAGAACTCGAGCATGGCGAACTCCGGGGAGTGCGAGGAGTCGGATCCCTCGTTCCGGAAGTTCCTGTTGATCTCGAAGACCTTCTCGATACCGCCGACCACACAGCGCTTCAGGTACAGTTCCGGCGCGATCCGCAGGAACAGGTCAATGCCCAGCGCGTTCGAGTGCGTGACGAACGGACGCGCGGTGGCGCCCCCCTGCAACGTTTGCAGCATCGGCGTCTCGACTTCGAGGAAACCCCGCTGGTGGAACGAATCGCGCAGGGACCGAACAACGCCGGCCCTGGTGCGCACGGTGTGCATGGCCTGCGGCCGCAGGATCAGGTCGACGTAACGCTGCCGAATGCGCGTTTCCTCGGCCAGCTCCTTGTGCGCGACCGGCAGCGGGCGAAGCGACTTGGCCGCCATCCGCCACTCGTCGGCCATCACCGAGAGTTCACCGCGGCGCGAGGTGATGACCTCGCCGTGCACAAATACGTGATCGCCCAGGTCGACGGTCGCCTTCCAGTCGGAAAGGGCTTCCTCGCCGACCTGGGCCAGGCTCAGCATCGCCTGGAGTTCGGTTCCGTCGCCCTCACGCAACGTGGCGAAGCACAGCTTGCCGGTGTTGCGGATGAACATCACGCGGCCGGTGACGCCGACGATGTCGCCGGTCGCGGTGTCCGGCGGCAGATCCTGGTGGGATTCGCGGACCTCGCTGAGCGAGTGGGTGCGCGGCAGCTCGACCGGATAGGGCGACACGCCCCGTTCCAGCATCCGCTCACGCTTCTCCCGGCGGATGCGGAGCTGCTCGGGAAGGTCGTCGTCCGTGGCGGAATGGGAAGGGTTGTGTTCGGTCACGGCTCACAAGGTTACGGACTCACCGCCCGTGACCACGAACCGGTTAACGTCGGATCATGGCAGGCGAGGAGTTGATCTCCGGGCGGGCGGCGTCGTTCGGCCGCCGGGCGGCGGACTACGCGCAACACCGCCCCGACTATCCCGTCGCGGCGGTGGAATGGGCGCTGGCCCCGGTGGCCGCCGAACGGCCTCGGGTGCTGGACCTGGCCGCCGGCACCGGCAAGCTGACCGCGATGATCGCCGCCCTCGGGTTGGACGTGGTGGCCGTGGAGCCGGACGACGCGATGCGGGCGGAGCTGTCGGCGCTGCTGCCGGAGGTCACTGCCCTGTCCGGCGCCGCCGAGCGGATCCCGCTGCCGGACGCCTCCGTGGACGCCGTGCTGGTCGGGCAGGCCCTGCACTGGTTCGACCACGAGCGCGCGCTGCCGGAGATCGGCCGGGTGCTGCGGCGCGGCGGCGTGCTGGCCGGGCTGTGGCTGGACGACGACACCAGCGTGGAGTGGGTCGCCGGCATGGACCGGATCTACACCGCGCACACCCCCGGCGACGAGTCCCGCGGCATGGTGCTGCCGGTCGAGCTCGGGCCGTTCGAGCCGCAGGAGCAGGCCGAGTTCCCGCACCGTCAGCGACGGACCGCCGAGACGCTGGTGGCCACGGCGGCCACGCACTCCAAGCTGCTCACGATGCCGGAGCCGGAGCGTGGTCAGGCCCTGGACCGGATGCTGGCCTACCTCAAGTCACGGCCGGAGACCGCCGAGGGCGAGTTCGACTTCCCCATGCGGGCCGTCGTCCTGCGCGCCATCCGCTCCTGACCGCCACCCCACCACCCATCTACCACCACCCCTGACCCCTACTCATTTTTTGCCACATGTGGCGCACATGTGGCGCCTGGGCGCGAATGTGGTCCACGTGTGGCGAAAAAGAGGGGGGAGAGGGAGGGAGACAGGCCCGGGCTCAGGTGGTGGCGTTGCGTTCGTAGACGAGGCGGAGGCCGAGCAGGGTGAGGTCGGGGATGTGGTGGTCGATCAGCTCCGCCTCGCCGACCACCAGCGGGGCCAGCCAGCCGGTGGCGATCACGGTGACGGGCCCGGCCGGGTCGAGGGCGGCGATCATGCGGCGGACCAGGCCGTCGACCTGTCCGGAGTAGCCGTAGAGGATGCCGGACTGAAGGCATTCCACGGTGTTCTTGCCGATCACCGAGCGGGGCCGCCGCACGTCGACGCGGCGCAGCTGGGCGCCGCTGGCGGCCAGGGCGTCGATGGAGACGGCGACGCCGGGCAGGAAGGCGCCGCCGAGGAACTCGCCCTTGGCGGTGGAGACGTCGATGTTGGTGACGGTGCCGAAGTCGACGACCACGCAGGCGGTGTCGTACAGGTGGTGCGCGGCCATGGTGTTGACCAGCCGGTCGCCGCCCACCTCCTTGGGGTTGTCGACCAGCAGCGGCACACCGGTGCGCACCCCGGGCTGCACCACGATCCGCGGCACGTCGCCGTAGTAGCGGGCCAGCATCACGCGCAGTTCCTGCAGCACCGCGGGCACGTTGGACAGCGCGGACACCCCGGTCACCTGGTCGGCGAGCGGGCCGAGCATGCCTCGCATGCCCAGCGCCAGCTCGTCGGCGGTCATCCGGACGTCGGTGCGCATCCGCCAGTCGTGCACCAGCTCACTGCCCTCGTAGAGGCCGAGGGCGATGTTGGTGTTGCCGATGTCGACGCACAGCAGCACGGCGGGTTACGCCTCGGCCTGTAGCAGCGCGTCCAGGCGCGCGGCGTCCGAAGTCTCGGCGTGGACCTCGGCTCCGGAGGTGAGGCCGAAGCCGGCCGGGGCGTGCGCCGGGTCCTCGCCGCGGTCCAGGATCTTGTTGTCGGCGTCGACGAACACGATCTTGGGCCGGTAGGCGATGGACTCGATCTCGTCCATCACGCCGTAGGAGATCAGGATGACCAGGTCTCCCGGGTGCACCAGGTGCGCGGCCGCGCCGTTGATGCCGATGACGCCGCTGCCCCGCTCGCCGGGGATGACGTAGGTCTCCAGCCGCGCGCCGTTGGTGACGTCGACGATGGCCACCTGCTCGCCGGGCAGCAGGTCGGCCGCCTGCATCAGGTCCTCGTCGATGGTGACGGAACCGACGTAGTCCAGGTCGGCCTGGGTGACCACAGCTCTGTGGATCTTGGACTTCAGCATCGTGCGGAACATGTCCCGCCCCTTCTCACTGGCCTTCGGCGCCGAGCTGCACCGAGGCGTTGTCGATCAGCCGGGTGTCCCCGACCTTGGCCGCCACCAGCAGCCGGGCGTCGCCGGTGGCCGGCGCCGGGCCGAGGTCGGGGGCCCGCAGCTCCAGGTAGAACACGTCCACGCCGTCCTGCGCGGCCAGCACGTCGCCGGCCGCCTTGAGCGCCGCCTCGGGGCCGTCGAAGGCGGCGTGCCGGCCGGCGGCCATCGCCGCCGACAGCGCCACCGCGGCCTCCCGCTGCGGCGGGGACAGGTAGACGTTGCGCGAGGACAGGGCCAGCCCGTCGGCCTCCCTGATGATCGGCACGCCCACGACCTGCACGTCGAAGCGCAGCTCGCGGACCATCCGGCGGATCAGCGTCAGCTGCTGGTAGTCCTTCTCCCCGAAGAAGGCCATGTCCGGCCGGACGATGTTGAACAGCTTGGCCACCACGGTCAACACGCCGGCGAAGTGGCCCTTGCGCACCGCGCCCTCCAGCTCGTCGCCGAGCGGCCCGGCCTGCACGGTGATCTGCGGCGTCTCCGGGTACATGTCCTCGACGCCCGGGGTGAAGGCCAGGTCCACGCCCTCGGCCCGCAGCTTGGCCAGGTCGGCCTCCAGCGGCCGCGGGTAGCGGTCGATGTCCTCGTTCGCGCCGAACTGCAACGGGTTCACGAAGATCGACACCACCACGACGGTGCCGGCCAGCCGCTTGGCCCGGCGGATCAGCTCCAGGTGGCCCTCGTGCAGCGCGCCCATGGTCGGCACCAGCACGACCTTGCGGCCGGCCACGCGCAGCGCCCGGGTGACCCGGCCCAGCTTCTCCGGGTCGGAGTGCACGGTCAGCTGCCCGGGCGCGTAGTCGGTCCGGGTCAGGTTCATCTCTCGGTCTCCTCGTCGAGCACGGAAAGGATCTCGGGCACGGCGTCCGCGCGCAGCACGCCGGCGTCGGCCGCCCGGTGCGCGGCGCGACGGGCCAGCGCCAGATAGGCCGGCACGGTGTCCGGCGCGGCGTCCCTCAGCACCCCCACGTGCTTGCGGACGGTGCCGACGTCGCCGCGGGCGACGGGCCCGGTGAGCGCGCGGTCGCCGTGCCGCAGCGCGTTGTCCAGCGCCGCCGACAGCAGCGGGCTGATCACCCGCTCCGCCGGCTCGATGCCGGCGTTGCGCAGCAGGCCGACGCATTCGGTGACCAGGGTGGCCAGGTGATTGGCGCCGTGGGTCAGGGCGGCGTGGTACAGCGGGCGGACCGCCTCCGGCACCCGCACCGGCTCCGCGCCCATCTCCACGACCAGCGCCTCGCCCACACTCCAACCGGCCGGATCGCCCTCGCCGGCTGTGACGCCGACGCAGCAGGCGACCACGCGGTGCAGATCCTCGGCGCGGCCGGTGAACGTCATCGCCGGGTGCAGCGCCAGCGGCAGCACGCCGATCTCCGCCGCGGGCGCGAGCACATCCACGCCGTGCGCGCCGGAGGTGTGCACCACGATCTGGCCGGGCCGCAACGACTCCGTCGCCACCAGGCCTCGCACCAGACCGCCGAGCGCGTCGTCCGGCACCGCCAGCAGCACCAGGTCCGCGCGAGCGGCCACCTCGTCCGGCGACAACAGCGGCACGTCCGGCAGCAGCTCCTCGGCCCGGCGGACCGAAGCCTTGGACACGCCGGACGCGGCGACGACGACGTGGCCCGCGCGGGCCAGGGCGGCGCCGAGCACCGCACCGACCCGACCGGCGGACACCACGCCCACGGCGAGTCGGGCAGGGCGAGTCATGGCGGTCGGAGCTCCCTTGTTGCTGTTCCAGGCCCGATCGGACGCCGGGTACCGGACCGGACGAGGCTAACCGGACTCTTCGATTCAGCCCGGCGGGCCGTGACAAGTTTCACGGGTGCCGCAAGGCCGCCCGAGACCGGGTGTCACTGCTGGCGTCGGTCCAGGTGGTGCCGGGTGGCGCGCAGCGCGTCGGGGGCGTTCACCGCGGCCCGCCGCGCGGCGAGCATCGTGGCCAACAGATTGCGCTGCCGCTGCTCGGCATCCGCCCCCGCCGCGCCGCGCTCGACGGCGTCGCGCAGGAAAGCGAGTTCGGTCGCGGCCGTCTGGTACGAGTGCACGGCCTTGGCCGCGTGAGCGCCGGCTCGCTTGCGCACGGCCGTCCGCCAGCCCCGCCGGCCGGTCAGGCTGGACAGCAGCGACACCTCGCTGTCGGCGATCCAGCCGGCCGCCGCCATGCCCGGCAGCTGCGCGGCCACCACCCGCTGCTCCCGCCGCCGCTGCCAGACCACCAGCCACACCATCGCGGCCAGGATCGGCAGGATCACCAGGAAGTAGACGATCAGGAACGCGTCCGCGCCGCCGAGCGTGGCCGAGGAGTTCCACAGCGAGTGCAGCAGCACCGCGCACACGTAGCCGATCAGCGGCGCGAACACCCGCACGCGGGAACTGGTGGTGCGGGCGGCGATGCCGATCCCGATGCCGGTCATCGACGTGAACAGCGGATGCGTGAACGGCGCGAGCACCCCTCGCAGGATGAACGCGGTGATCACGCCGCCGGTCGCGCCGCCGAAGCCGTAGGTCACGAACGCCCGGCCGAAGTACTCGATGTTCTCGGTGAAGGCGAAGCCGGTGGCCACGAAGCCGGCGTAGACGATGCCGTCGACCAGGCCGTCGAACTCCTGCCGCCGCCACACCAGCAGGCCGACCAGGAAGATGCCCTTGGCCGCCTCCTCGGTGATCGGCGCGGAGATGGTGGCGGCCACGGTGTTGCCGCCGCCGTGCCCGAGCGCCAGGTCGCCGAGCGCCTCCGCGGTGCTGTTGATCACGAGCGAGCAGATCGTCGCCCCGCAGGCGCCCCAGGCGAAGGCCAGCCACAGCAGCTTCGCCGGCTCCGGCTCCCACCGGTCGATCCACAGGAACGCGGCCACCACCGGGCCCACCGGCAGCAGCGCGGCGGCCGCGCCGACGCCCACCCCCAGCGGGCCCACCTTGCCCACGCCCAGTCCCAGCAGGACAAGTGCGGCCAGCCCGAGGGCGACCAGTCCGACCACCGGAGCCAACACGGTCCGGGTCCGTGGCGCTGCTGTCGTCACGGGGATGAACCATAGGGCCATGGAGTTGACGTGATGGCACACCCCGACTGGCCGCGGGCCTGGCGGGCAGCCCTTTACGGCCCTCTGGGCTTCTTCGCCCGCGGGTCGCGGCCGGCCGACCACTTCCGCACTTCCCCGTTGGTCGGGCCGGAGTTGGCCGAGGCGGTGGTCGAGCTGCTGGACCGGGTGGATGTGGCCCTGGACCGGCCGAATCGGCTCGATCTGGTTGACGTCGGGGCCGGCGGCGGGGAGCTGGCGGCCCAGGTTTTCGCGCTGGGCAAGCGCTTTGGGGGCCGGCTGCGGGTGCGGGCGGTGGAGCTGGTCCGGCCGCCGCTGCCGGCCGGCGTGGACTGGTCGGCGGAATTGCCCGATCAGGTGACGGGCTTGGTCATCGCCCACGAGTGGCTGGACTCGCTGCCGTGCCGGGTCGTGCAGCGGCACGAGGGCCGCATCCGTGAGGTGCACGTGGCGTCCGACGGCACGGAATCGTTGGGCGCCGAGGTGTCCTCGCCGTGGCTCGACCAGTGGTGGCCGTTGTCGGTCGACGGCCAGCGCGCGGAGATCGGCGACCCGCGAGACGCCGCGTGGGCGGACTTGGTGGCGCGAGTCGCAGCGGGGGCCGCCTTGGCCGTCGACTACGGGCATTTCGCCGGCGCCCGGCCGTTCGCCGGGTCGTTGACCGGCTATCGCGCCGGCCGGCAGGTTCCGCCGGCGCCGGACGGCAGCTGCGACATCACCGCCCACGTCGCGTTCGACGCCGTCGCCGCCGCGGCCGGCCCGTGCGAGCTGGTGACCCAGCGGGAAGCGTTGGCAGCACTGGGAATCGCCGAGGAGGCGCCGGCCGCCGGCCTCGCCGCCCAGGACCCGTTGGGCTGGTTGGCCGGGGCAAGCCGCGCCGGGCGGATCGCCGAGCTGCGCGATCCCGCCGGCCTCGGCGGCTTCCACTGGCTGCTCTGTCCCCGATCGGCCCCGATCAGCCTCGTGCGAGCATGACACCCGTGCAGATCACCGTCGGCGTCGGCGCGGGCGCCAAGTACCTGGGCGTCGACCACGTCATCGACCTCGGCCCGCTGCACCCGTCGGCGCACGGCGCGTACCGGCTGCGGCTGCTCGTCGAGGACGACGTCGTCACCGAGGCCGAGCCGCTGGTCGGGCACCTGCACCGCGGCGCGGAGAAGCTGTTCGAGGTCCGCGACTACCGGCAGGTGCTCACCCTGGCCAACCGGCATGACTGGCTGGCCGCCTTCTGCAACGAGCTCACCGTCGCGCTGGCGGTCGAGCGGATGACCGGCATGGACGTGCCGCCGCGGGCCGCATCGCTGCGAATGATCCTGTGCGAGCTGAACCGGTTGCTGGCCCATCTGGTGTTCCTCGCGCCGCTGACCCGCGAGCTCACCGGAGCGCCGACTGCCGGCACCACCGCCGCCCTGCGTGGCCGCGAGGCCGTGCAAGCGGTGATGGAGCAGGCCTCCGGCGGGCGGATCCACTTCATGGCCAACCGGATCGGCGGCCTGCGCGAGGATATGCCCGCCACCTGGGTCCCGAACGTTCGGACCCTGCTGACCTCGCTGACGGAGCTGGCGCCGGCCATTCGCGCGTCCACTGTGGACGATGATGCCTTCCGGGCCCGGCACGCCGGCCTGGGCGTGCTCTCCCGCCAGGACGCGCTGGCCCTGGGCGTCACCGGCCCCACCGGCCGGGCCAGCGGCGTCGACGTCGACCTCCGCCGCGACGGCGAACACCTTGCGTACCAGGACTTCCAGCCGGTGCTGGGCACGGCCGGCGACGCGCTGGCCCGGGTCGAATGCGTGGTCGGCGAGATCGAGCTGTCGCTGCGGCTGATCGCCGCCACCCTCGACGACCTGCCGCCCGGGCCGGTCAACCTGCGGCTGCCCAAGGCGGTCAAGGCCCCCGAGGGCTCCGTCTACGTGTGGACCGAGGCTCCGCTGGGCATCTCCGGCGTGCATCTGGCCTCACGGGGCGAGAAGACGCCGTGGCGGCTCAAGCTGCGCACGCCGTCGTTCAACAACGTGCAGGCGCTGTCCGCCCTGCTGCCCGGGACTCCGATCGCCGACCTGCCTGCCGTGCTCGGCTCGTTCGCGGTCGTGGTCGGCGACATCGACAAGTGACTAATCCTCGCTGCGCCTACGGCGGCGGCCGCGGGATTCCTCCTGGCCCAGCGACGCCAGCAGTTCGCTGACCGACTTGCCGGCGGCGTGCGCACCCGTGTCGACGACCGGGGGCGCGGCGGGCGGCGGAGGCGGGGCGGCGGGGGCCGGGGGCGGGGTGACGGCCGGCGCGGTGCGCACCGGGATCGGCATCTCCAGCGAGTTCGGCACCCAGTCCCCGAGTTCCGGGTCCCACACCGGGCCGTCCATGGGCGGCTCCGCGGCCGGCACGGGCTGCGGCGCCGCCGGCTCGGGACGACGCCGGCGACCACTGGTGTCCGGCGCGACGGCGGCGGCCTCGGCCTCGGGACGACGGCGTCGGCCGGACGCCTCGGCCGGACGCGCCGGCTCGGGCTGGCGGGCGAGCGGCGCCTTCGTCTCCGGGTTGAGGCGCATCGCCATCGTCTGCTCGGCGCGCTGCGCGGGCTGACGGGGATCGGGGCGACGCGGCTCACGGACCTCCGGCGCGCGGGCCGGCTGCTTGGGCACGGGTTGGGACGGCTCCGGCGGGCGCACCCGCATGCCGACCACGTTGGGCATGCCGGCCGGCCGGGCCTCCGGCTGACGGGGCTCGGGCTTGCGCGGCTCGGGCTGCCGGGGTTCAGGCTGCCGCGATTCGGGCTGGCGGGGCTCGGGCTGCCGAGGCTCGGGCTGGCGGGGCTGTGCCGGCGCGGCGGGCCGGGCCTCCGGCGGCTTGGCCGCGCCCGGGCGGCTGACGAACTGGGTGGCGGCCGGCTGCGCCGGGCGTTGCGGCTCGCGCCGGGGCTGCGTCGCCGGCCGGCTCAACGCGTCGGTCTGCGCGGTCGCGGTCCGGACCGGCTGCCGCACCTGCTCCGGGCGGCTCGGTTCGGGCCGGCGCGGCGCCTGATCCTTGCGCTGCACCTCGTGGGCGATCCGCTCGATCATCTCGGTCGGCAGCGCCGTCTTGTCGGCCGGCGCCGGCACGGCCGCCGCCTCCTTGCGGACCGTGCCCACGGTGATCGGCTTGCGTTCTTCCTTGGCGCTGGCGATCAACCGGTCCTCGCCCACGGCCAGCAGCCGCGACTGGTCGGACAGGGACCGCATCCGCGTCGACTCCGCCCGCAGCGCCACCCGCTCGACCAGCACCTCGCCGCCGAGCAGGGCCTCCAGGTTCTCGCGCAGCGCCCGCAGTTCCCCGCGCAGCGCCTCCAGGTCCTCCCGGGACTCCTCCTCGACGCGGCGGCGCGTGTCGGCCTCGATCTCCAACTCGTACTCGCGCCGGGCGGCGACCTCACGCTCCAGCTCGAGCTCGTAGACGGCCTGGAGGTCAGCCACCTCGTCCTCGCTGGCGGCGGCCTCCCTGCGGTACTTGACGGCCAGGAACGCGCCCACGAGGGCAGCCCACAGCGCCGAGAGGACGCCGAGGCGCAAGAACCTCGCGTCGTTGCTCAGGACGAGGACGGCGGTCGCGGCGATGGCCAGGACGAGAACCGCTACCAGGAGTAGCCGACCGTATCCACGACTGTCACCGCGCTCGCCTTCGGTCAAGCCGCTGCGGCCGGTCATGGGCTCTACGGTACCGGTCAGTTACCCGAACGAGACCTACCCTCAGGCGAATGGCCCCTCAACGGAGGCCGACGTTGTCATTCGGCTGCGGGGGATCCGGCGTCTTGCAGCAGTGCTCCAACCACAACGCGGCCGCCACCAGGCCCACCGAGCCGACCAGTCCGATCAGACCGGTCGTGCGGTCCTCCGCCGCGGCCGGGGAGGTGGCGGCCAACGGGACCACGGTCAGCAGCACCCCGGCCCACACCCCGGCCATGAGCGCACCCACCAGCGAGGACGCCTTGGCCAACGCGACCGAGCGGGCCGCCGTCAGCGGCTGCACCGGCCGGGCGCCCGGCTTGCCGGCGATGCGGTTGCGCAGCTGCCAGGCCAACACCGCCTCGATCACGGCCAGCACGCCGAAGGTCACGCCGGCCAGCCGGGGCAGCGTCGGCAGCTCCGAGTAGGCGAATCGCAGCAGGATCGCGGTGACCAGACCGGCCACCAGCGCAACGCCGATGAGATCCCGGATTTTCGTGAACTTCATCACCACTCCAGCCGCAGATCGTCCCGGCGGCGCACCCCGTCGGCGCTCAGGCCGGCCAGCACCTCGGCGATCCGGCCGTGCCCGGGCAGCACCGCGTCCGGCTCGACGTCCAGCCACGGAATCAGCACCGTGGCGCGCTCCGGCGTGCCCGGATGCGGCAGCAGCAGATCAGGATGCTCAGACGTCACACCGTCCACAGTGACCACATCGACATCAAGCGTGCGCGGGCCCCAGTGTTTCGTTCGGACCCGGCCGGCCTCGTTCTCCAGCCGCTGCCCCTTGTCCAGCCAGCCCCACTCGTCGACCTCGTCGTCGGCGACGATCAGGACGGCGTTCAGGAAGTCGGGCTGATCCTCCACGCCCCAGGCCGCCGTCTCGTAGACCGGCGACACGGCGACCAGCTGGCCCTTGAAGCCCGTCACCGCGCCCTGGAGGAAGCCGAGACGGTCTCCGAGGTTGGACCCGAGCGACAGCACCGCCCGCGTCACGGGCGCACCCGGTGGACCGTCACGGCCACGTCCTGAAAGGACAGTGGAATCGGCGCCGACGGCTTGTGCACCGTGACCTCCACCTCGCGCACCCGGTCGTCGGTCAGCACCTCGTCGGCGATGTCGCCGGCCACCGTCTCGATGAGATCCCGGGGATCCCCGGCCACGATCGCCGCCACCCGCTCGGCCAGCTCGCCGTAGTGCACGGTCTGGGTCAGGTCGTCACTCGCCGCCGCGGCCGTCAGGTCCAGCCACACCGTCACGTCGATCAGGAAGTCCTGGCCGTCGCGCTTCTCGTGCTCGAAGACGCCGTGATAGCCGAACACCCGCAGCCCAGTCAGCGTGATCCGGTCACTCGGTTTCCGCGTTCGCGGACGCCCCGCGCTGAATGATTCGCCAGCAAGCTCGCTCATTCGTCGCCTCCCCGCTGCCAGGCCCGCACCACCAGCGCCGCGTCCAGCGACCGGCCAACGTCGTGCACCCGCACCCCCCATGCGCCCTTGGCCGCCGCCAGTGTGGTGACCGCCGCCGTCGCGTCCTCACGGCCGACCGGCGGCCTCGGGTTGCCGTCGGGGTCGGCCAGCAACGCGCCCAGGAAACGTTTGCGGGACGCCCCGACCAGCAGTGGGAAACCCAGGCCCAGCAACCGGTCCAGGCCGTGCAGCAGCGCCCAGTCGTGCTCGCGCCGCTTGGCGAAGCCCAAGCCCGGATCCAGCACCAGGGCGTCGGCCGCCACCCCCGCCTTGAGCGCCGCGTCGGCCCGGGCCGACAGCTCGTCGCACACCTCGGCCACCACGTCCCGATAGGTCGCCAGGTCGTTCATGTTCTTGCTGTGGCCGCGCCAGTGCATCAGGATCCACGGCACGCCGGCCGCCGCCACCACCTTGGCCATCTGCGGATCGGCCAGGCCGCCCGAGACGTCGTTGACCACCGCCGCGCCCGCGCCCAGCGCCGCGTCCGCCACCACCGCACGGGTCGTGTCCACGCTCACCCGGACGCCCTGGGCCGCCAGCCGCTCGATCACCGGCGCCACCCGGGCGATCTCCACGTCCGCGTCCACCCGGTCCGCACCCGGCCGCGTCGACTCGCCGCCCACGTCCACCAGGTCCGCGCCGCGCTCCCACAACTGGAGGCCGTGCCGGACCGCGTCCTCGGTGCGCAGGTATCGCCCGCCGTCGGAGAACGAATCGGCGGTCACGTTGAGAACGCCCATCACGACGCAGCGGTCGGGATTCGGCAGCCGGCTGTGCACCTAACGTCCCTTGATCAGTTCGATCGCCTCGGCCCTGGAAGTCGCCGAAGTCTTGAAAATCCCCCGCACGGCCGAGGTCGTCGTCCGCGCCCCCGGCTTGCGCACCCCGCGCATCGCCATGCACAAATGCTCAGCCTCGATCACCACGATCGCCCCGCGCGGCTCCAGTTTCGCCATCAACGAGTCCGCGACCTGGGAGGTGAGCCGCTCCTGCACCTGCGGCCTTCTCGCGTACAGATCGACCAGCCGGGCCAGTTTCGACAATCCAGTGACCCGCCCGTTGGCGTTCGGGATGTACCCGACGTGCGCCACCCCGTGAAATGGGACCAAATGATGTTCACAGGTCGAGTACATTGGAATGTCGGTGACGAGGACCAATTCTTCGTGGCTTTCGTCGAACGTCTTTTCCAGCACGGATTCCGGATCCGTGTAGAGGCCGGCGAACAGCTCGCGGTAGGAGCGGGCGACCCGGGCCGGGGTGTCGCGCAGGCCCTCGCGGTCCGGGTCCTCGCCGCAGGCGATCAGCAGTTCGCGGACCGCGGCCTCGGCGCGGGCGCGGTCGAACCGGCCGTGATCGGCCGAAGCGGCCCCACTCGGGGGGCCGCTTCGGTCAACAGTGCTGGTCATGCCCACCTCCGCGAGATCGCGGACCGTCTCAACGGCCGCTGTCCCGCTCAGTGTCACCTGAATTGCCGGACGGCGTGTTCCCGTCCTGCCCGGCGGGACGGCCGCCCTCCCAGTTCGGCGTCCAGGAGCCGTTGGGCTGGGTGGCCGGGGTCCATCCGGGCGGGGCGCCGTAGTTGGGCGGACCGCCGGCGCTGCCGCCGGGCCGGGCCGGCGGGTAGGCCGAGGAGCCGTTGGTGCCGGGCAGCTCGCCGCCGCCGGGCACGGTGGCCACCGGGGTGGGCTCGGGCTCCGGCTGCTCGTCGGTGACCGGGGGCCACGGCTCGCCGCGCTCCTTGGCCAGCTCGCCGGGGGTCTTGACCGGCGGCTTGTCCGACGGGGTGCGGTTGCCGAAGTTGTTGAACTCGGTGATCCGCGGCCGCTTCTGCACCCGGGCGAAGACCCGCTCCAGGTCCTTCTGGTGCAGCGTCTCCTTGTCCACCAGCTCCAGGACCAGGTCGTCGAGCACGTCGCGGTAGGTGTTGAGCACCTGCCACGCCTCATCGTGCGCGGCCTCGATGAGCTTGCGCACCTCTTCGTCGATCTCGTGCGCGACCTCGAGCGAGTAGTTCGGGGCGTGCGACATCTGCCGGCCGAGGAACGGCTCGCCGTCCTGCTCGCCGTACTTGACCGCGCCGAGGCGGGCGCTCATGCCGTAGTCGGCGACCATCGCGCGGGCGATCTTGGTGGCCTGCTCGATGTCGTTGGAGGCGCCGGTGGTGGGCTCGTGGAAGACCAGCTCCTCGGCGGCGCGGCCGCCGAGCGCGAACACCAGCCGGGCGATCATCTCGGACCTGGTCATCAGGTCCTTGTCCTCCTCGGGCACCGACAGCGTGTGGCCGCCGGTGCGGCCGCGGGCCAGGATGGTGACCTTGTAGACCGGGTCGATGTCCGGCATGGCCCACGCGGCCAGGGCGTGCCCGGCCTCGTGGTACGCGGTGATCTTCTTCTCCTTCTCGGAGATGATCTTGCTCTTGCGCGCGGGGCCGCCGATCACGCGGTCCACCGACTCCTCCAGCGCGGCGCCGGTGATGATGGTGCCGTTGTGCCGGGCGGTGAGCAGCGCGGCCTCGTTGATCACGTTGGCCAGGTCGGCGCCGGAGAAGCCGACGGTGCGCTTGGCCAGGCCGTCCAGGTCGGCGTCCTGGGCCAACGGCTTGCCCTTGGCGTGCACCCGCAGGATGGCCTTGCGGCCGCGCAGGTCGGGCGCGCCGACGGGGATCTGCCGGTCGAAGCGGCCGGGCCGCAGCAGCGCCGGGTCCAGGATGTCGGGCCGGTTGGTGGCCGCGATGAGGATGATGCCGCCGCGCGAGTCGAAGCCGTCCATCTCGACCAGCAGCTGGTTGAGGGTCTGCTCGCGCTCGTCGTGGCCGCCGCCCAGGCCGGCGCCGCGGTGCCGGCCGACGGCGTCGATCTCGTCGACGAAGATGATGCACGGGGCGTTCTGCTTGGCCTGCTCGAACAGGTCACGCACGCGGGAGGCGCCGACACCGACGAACATCTCCACGAAGTCCGAGCCGGAGATCGAGTAGAACGGCACGCCGGCTTCGCCGGCCACGGCCCGGGCCAGCAGGGTCTTGCCGGTGCCCGGCGGGCCGTAGAGCAGCACGCCCTTGGGGATCTTGGCGCCCAGCGCCTGGTAGCGGCCGGGGTTCTGGAGGAAGTCCTTGATCTCGTGGAGCTCCTCGACCGCCTCGTCCGCGCCGGCGACGTCGCCGAACGTGGTCTTGGGCATGTCCTTGGACAGCTGCTTGGCCCGGGACTTGCCGAAGTTGAGCACCCGGTTGCCGCCGCCCTGGACGTTGTTCATCATCCACATCAGCACCAGCAGCAACAGGCCGATGGGCACCAGGATGATGAGCATGTTGGTCAGCGGACTGTCACTGGTGACCTTGACGTCGTAGGTCCCGACCTTGTTGGCCGGATCCTGGAGCATCCTGAAGATCGCGTCCTCCGAGCCGTTGGCCGGAATGGAGGTGACGATCTGGGTGTGCCCCTCGTACGCCGTTTTCAGGTCGAGCAGGAGCCGCTGCTCCTTGTCCTGGAGCGTGGCCGTCTTGACATTGCCCGTCTGCACCTGACTAATAGCAGCCGAGGTCGTCACGGGGGAGTACCCGCGAGTGTCATCGGTCAGCGTGCTGATGGCAAACCAGACAACAACCGCTGCCACGATCCAGATCAGCGGGTTGCGGAGAACGCGCTTGCGGTCCATTCACCTACGGCCGTCACGCGGCCTCGACCCTCCCTGCGTTACGTCAAGCCCTGCCTCGCGACACTGCTCAACACGTCGTGCAGTGGCGTCACCGCACCGTGCGGGACAGCCCCGTCCAGCTAGCTTACCGCCCGCCGTGGACGGACCGCGGGCGGAAGTTCGGCGCTCGGCGAACGCCGGCTCCATGACGCTCCCAACGCACGGACCTGGGCCCTGAGTTCCCGACATGACCGCCGCCACTCCCACGCCGTCCGGGTTGAACCGGGACGGGAGCCCTCACGTACCACCCGGAGCCGCTCTGCACCGGAAGAGGGAGGGTCACGGGTGCCAATGTCATCGCCGGACTGACCCGTAGGACCCAGACGAATGCGCCGTTCGGCCCAATCCGTTCGGACCGGGCCTTCGGCGGCTACCAGCCGGGGCCGCCCCGTCGACGATCCGAGGAGAACACCGCGCCCACTGTGGACGCCGACCAGGAGGTTCGCGCACCACCATGTCTACGCCAGCAGGAGCCCACCGGCCGCCGTCCCAGCCCGAGCGGGGTCGAAAGTGGCACTTCTTCTTGCCCATTCTGGTCGCCGTGCTGGCCGTGGGCGGGGTGGTCGTGGCCAACGCGGCCAACTCGGTGCGGTGCGCGGGGCAGGTGCCGCTGCGGGTGGCGGTGACGCCGGCCGCGGCGCCGGCGGTGCAGTCGGTGGCCGACGCCTTCGAGCACGACCAGAGCTCGGTCAACGGGCAGTGTGTGAAGGTGTCGGTGGTCAGCGAGGGCTCCGCCGACGTGGTGCAGTCGCTGCCGACCAGACCCATCGACCCGCCGGCGCTGTGGATCCCCGACTCGTCGCTGTGGGTGTCGACGGCGCAGGGGCTGACCGGCAAGGACCCGGTGAACAGCCCCAAGCTGGCCGAACACCCGTCGCTGGCCTCGTCGCCGCTGGTGGTGGCGGCCAGCACTGCCCAGGCCAACAAGCTGGGCTGGCCCAAGCAGCCGGTGAGCTGGCAGCGGCTGGTCAACGGGCAGATCCCGATCGCCATCGCCGACCCGGTGACCAGCACCGAGGGCGTGGCGACGCTGGGCCTGGCCCAGGGCCTGCTGCCGGCCCAGGCCAACGGCGTGCCGCCGCAGGAGCTGATCGCCGTGCTGCTGCGGCTGCGCGGCACCACGCTGAACTCGGTGACCGACGGCTTCGACAACGTCCGCCAGGACCCCGGCAGCGCGCTGCTGTTCACCACCACCGAGCAGTCCGTGGTGTCGTACAACGTGGCGTCGGCGGCCCCGTCCAAGGCGGTGGCGATCTATCCGGCCGAGGGCACCGTGCTGTTCGACTACCCGGTGGTGCGGGTCACCACCAAGAACGAGGTCACCGGCACCGACCAGGCGGCCGCCGCGTTCGAGCAGGAGCTGCGGTCGGCGCGGTCCTCGGGCATCTTCAGCGCCGCCGGCTTCCGGGACCCTCGGGGCACCGCCTCGCCGGCCTGGGGCGGCAAGGACGGCGTGCAGGCCGCGACCCCGCCGCTGCTGCCCGCGCCGTCGGCGACGCAGGTCAACACCGTGCTGCGGGCGTGGAACGTGGTGCACCTGGACGGCCGGACGCTGGCGGTGATCGACGTGTCCGGGTCGATGGTGGAGAAGATGCCCGACGGGCAGAGCCGGGTCGAGGTGGCCCGGGACGGGGCGCTGGCGGCGATGGCGCTGATGCCCGACAGCACCTACGTCGGGCTGTGGGCGTTCTCGCAGCAGCAGGGGCCGCCCAACGACTGGAAGGAGCTGGTGCCGCTCGGGCCGCTCGGCGGGCAGATCAACGGCATCAGCCAGCGGTTCGCGCTCCAGCAGGCCGCGGTGACGCTGCCGGCGCGGGTGCGGGGCGGCACCGCCCTCTACGACACGGCGTTCGCCGCGTACGAGACGCTGCGTGACGACTTCGACCCGACCAAGGTCAACGCGGTCGTGCTGATCACCGACGGCAAGAACGACAAGACCGGCGGGCTGGACCTCAACGGGCTGTTGCAGATGCTGCGGGCGCAGGCCGACCCGTCCAAGCAGGTCGAGGTGATCGGCATCGGACTGGGGCCGGACGCCGACATGAACGCGCTGCAGCAGATCGCCGCCGTCACCGGCGGCAAGGCCTACCAGGCCATGGACGCCAACTCGTTCCGCGGCGTCCTGTTCGACGCCCTGAGCCGCCGCCCCTGCACCACCACCAGCTCCTGCTGAGATGTCATGAAGGGCCCCTTACTGACGTTGAACGTCAGTAATGCGGTCTTCGTTCTTAGGTTCTTAAGGCGTGACACCTCAGGAACCCGCAGGTAGCAGCCCTGCCAGCGTCCGTGAGGCGGCCCCAGACCAGGCCGCCTCACGGCCCGCAGGCGGCGGAGCGGTCCCGGTCGCCGGCACCATCGCCGGCCGCCTGACGACCCCGCCCGACACCACAGCAATTCGGGTCGTTTCTGATTCCACATCGCCTATTATGGAATACATGGAAACGACGTCTCAGCTTCCGGCCCACACCTTCCGTGTCATCGCGCGCATTGGTGGCGACGCGCCATCGCCCGCACACGGTGCAATCACCTATCGACGGTCAAAGGACAGTCCCGACGGACGAAGTATCGAGCGGCAGCAACTCGCCATTGAACAGTGGTTGCGCTCTACCGGAATGACATGCACTGGTGCCGTTTACGCGCGGGTCACCCCGCGCCACCTCGGGGGGAGATAGTCCAATGACCGCCATGCTCGAAAAGGTTGTCGACAAGACCGCGCGGCCGTCGCTCGCATCTCGCCGACCCCGCAGCAACGCCACCACTAAGCAGTGGGTGGGGGTGAAGTACCTCCGCGCGTCGCAGGATGCGCAGGGATACAGCATCTCCGTTCAGTCGCAGCTTGACGAAGGTGAGGAGTTTTTCGAGGAACACGGCATCGGTGATGGTGGCGTGTTCTGTGACAACGACATCAGCGCCAGCGTCTACGCGACCGAAGAGCGGCCCGACTACGAAGCGGCCCTGAATGAGATTCGGTCCGGCCGCGCGAACCTGCTGTGGTTCTTTGACGCGAGTCGCGGGCAGCGTGATCTTGAAGTCTTCGGGCGGGTGCGGCGCATCCTGATCGAGGTCGGCGGCGCGCTGGCGTACAACGGCCGCGTGTTCGACATGAACGACCCGAACGACCGTAAATCCACCTCTCGGGACGCGGTCGAGGCGGAGAACTTCATTGACACACTGGTTATCAACGTCCGGCGAGGTGTCCGCAAGCGCGCGAAGTCTGGCCAGCACGCGGGGCCGCTGGCCTACGGGTACACCAGGGTCTACAGCCCGGAGACGGGCAAGTCCCTGGGGTGGGTGATCAATTGGGAGCAGGCGAAGACCATCCGTCGGATCGTCCGCTGGTGTCTTGAGTTGAAGGCGCTTGGGTGGATCGCCCGCCGGTTGAATGAGGAGGGTGTGCCGTGCGCCCGGGACGGAAAGTGGACCAGGGCTACTGTGCACAAGCTGGCCGAGCTGTACCAGCACCCCAAGCAATGGCGGGCGTTCCTCGCCACGTTGGAGCCGGAAGCGCGGCCGGTCGCTCAACGGGCGGTGGCGTTGGTGGAAAGCGGCGAGAGTTTCAAGGGCGCGGCGAAGCTTCTCAACGCCGATGGTGTGCCGTATGTGGTGCCGAGCAAGTGGGACACGACGAAGGTGCGCAATATCGCGCTGAGCAAGGCGGCCGCCGGCATCCGCATTCACCACGGGCAAGAGCACATGGTCAAGGTGCCGGACGGCAACGGCGGCCTGAAGATGGTTGCGGTGAAAGCGGCGTGGTCGCCGATCATCCGCCGGTCCGAGCATGTCCAGTTGTCCGCGATTCTTCGTGCGCCGGAACGGCAGCGCAACGCCAACACCGAGCGGTTGGAACACCTGTGGTCGGGAAACGCCACGTGCGGCACGTGCGGGCGCGGTCTCGGCCGGGGTAGCTCAAAGGACGGGCCTCGGTATCGGTGCCCCAAGGGCCACGTGAGTCGCCAGTACGACGCGTTGCACGCCTACTTGTTGGAATTCGCGCTGCGCACGTTGGAGCGCCCCGACGCGGCGGAGATCTTCCGGTTGAAGACCAGCAAGGATGAGGCCGCCCAAGCGGAGAAGTACGCGGAGAAACTTCGGGCGGAACTGGCGATGTGGCAGGCGGACGCGGCGGCCGGCGAGGTGTCGCGGGAGTCCTTCCGCGCGATTGAGCCGGGCTTGTTGGAGCGGATCCGGCAGGCCGAGGCGGCGGCGCGGCGGGTCCGGGTGCCGGCCGTGTTGGAGAACATGACCGGCGTCAACGCCCGGGAGGCGTTCGCCCGGCTGGATATCGAGGGGCAGCGCGCCGTGGTCCGCACGATCATGCGGCCGGTGATCGGCCCCTCAGCGACCCGGGGCAAGAACGCGAAGGTGATGGACACCAGCACGATTGACCCGGGCCTGTTGTACGACCTGCCCGAGGACACGCCGGTAGCGGCGTGAGCAGACCGCCCGCCCCGGGACAAGGGGCGGGCGGAGAACGGCCCCTCAGCGGCCCCGCCCGGTTCGGGCGGGGCCGCTGGCATGTCCGGGGCTAGTCGCCGGCCGAGGCCGCCAGCTCGGCCACCGTGCGGCGGAACACCGCCCGCAGGCGGTCACGCTGGCGGGCGGTCAGTGGGGGTGCCGCGTCAACACGGGCGTGGATGGCGGCGCACTGTTGCGGGGTGAGGTGCCGGCGGTGGTCGGTGTGGGCGGTCACGGGGCCACGCTCCCGCCGGCCGCCGAGGTGTCGGCCGGGTCGCCGGCCTCGGCCGGCGGGGTCGCCTCGGCCGGCACCAGCGGGCGGCCGGCCTGGTCGACCGGATCCCGGACCGGCGTCACCTTGGATTCGGATGCGATGACGAAGCCGAACGCGGCCAGCACGGACACGGCGGCGGAGATCAGGCCGGCGACCGCGCCGCCCTGCCCGGAGGTGAGCAGGCCGGCACCGACCAGTCCGGACACCAGCGCCGAGAGGCCGCCGACGACCGAGGCGGCCACCCGCAGCGGGCGGGGACGGCCGGCGGACGCGGCGGTGACGGTCGTGGTGGTGGTCATGAGGGTGTTCCCTTCGTTCGAGGTTGCCCGCCGAGGTGCCCTCGGCGGGAGACTGTCCAAAAAGGCATAGGCGCGGACGAACGCGCGCCCGCCGAACCACGCGGCCCAGACGATCAGCACCAACACGGCAAGCTGACCGGCGGCCTGGTCGTCGCCGGCTACGGCCGCCGGATCCACGCGCCCGCCTGAATCCGGTTGGGATCGGCGATGCCGTTGGCCGAGGCGATGGCCGCGACCGTGGTCCCCCACCGCAGGGCCAGCGCCGAGAGGGTGTCCCCCGGCTGAATCTGGTACATCGCCCTGTTGCCGCTCCCGCCGTCGTTGCCGGGAACCTCGATGGTCTGCCCGGCGTAGATCACGTTCGGGTTGCTGATTCCGTTGTGGGAAGCCAGTTCCGCGACGCTGCTGCCGAACCTGGCGGCGATGCCGGACAGCGTGTCGCCGGCCCGGATGGTGTAGGGCACCCATGCCGGGCCAGCCGGCGGAGGCGTAGGGTTGTTGGGAGGCGAGGGAATCGTTCCGCCAATGACCACTGTGGACGCTTGGGCGCCAGGCACGGTTGCGTCCCGGTCGACCGGTCCGCCGAACCCGGGCACGGTGCCCTTGTCGGTGTGCTGGTGCACAACCAGCTTGGGATGGCTGAACCCGGTGACGTTGCCGGGGTCGCCGTTCCACTGTGCACACCACAAGGCCACGCCGTCGCCGGCCCAGCGGTCAGGGGTGAGGCGGTGCTGATACCAGTCAAGGTTGGCATACACCAGCACCCCGACCGCGCCGACGCGCGCCCGCAACGCGTCGATGAACCCGTCAATGAGCGAGTTGGCGTCGCCGATGCCCGGGTCTTCCATGTCCAGCATGGGCCACAGCGACCCCGGCGAGAGCAGCCCTCGGGCGGACAGCTGGTCGGCGAAGTGATTGGCCTGCGCCACGATGTCGCCGGGGCGGGCGAAGTGGTAGCCACCGACAGCGATGCCCTGCGCCCGCGCCCCGTCCACCTGCGACGGTGCCGCCGGGTTGACGTAGTCGCTGCCCTCGGTCAGCTTGACCGAGACGAACGAGATGTTGTTGGCCCGGGTGGCGGCCCAGTCAATGGCTGTGCCCTGGTAGGACGAGATGTCAATGCCGTAGTCAGTCAACGGTTCTCCCTGGTGCTCATGAAAAGCCCGCTCCGGCGCGGGGCGGGCGGTGGGGTGAGAGGTGGGCTAGGGACGGCGGCGGCGCGCGGCGGCGGCCTGGTCCTCGGCGGCGCGGCGGCGCTCTCGCTCGGCGTCCAGCGCGGACTCAAGCTCGGCGATGCGGGTTTCCAGCTCGGCCAGTCGCACCCGCAGCGGGGCTAGCTCGGCGTCGTGGTTGGCGCGGGTGGCGGCCAGCTCCGCCGAATAGGCCCTGTCCCGCGTGGACAGCGCGGCGAGGTAGTCGGCGCGGTCGTTTCTGTTGACCTCCAACAGCTTGCTCAGCGCGGTCAGCAGGTAGGCGACGACCAGCACGAGAGCGCCGGCGATGCCGAGGCCGCCGACGTCGGCGGGGTCCACGATGGATCACCCCCTGGTCGGTGGCTCCGCCCGCAGCGTGAGCGTGTCGGACAGTCCGTCGGTGTCGGACAGTGAGCGGCGGATGCCGATGACGTGCGCGCGGATCGGGCCGCCGAGGCCGTCCGGGTCGGACAGGGTGACGACGTCGGCCAGCTGTAGCCGGGGGTCGCCGACCACCGGCACGTCCGCCAGCACCGGCACCGGGGCGGCAAGGTCGGTCAGCAGTGAGCCGGCGATTGCCGCCGCCGAGTCGCCTTGCTGGCGGTAGTCGTTGCTGGGCAGGGAAAGCACGCGCTGCCCGTAGGTGTTGGCGGAGGTGGTGTTGGTCCAGGCTTGTTTGGTGGTGCTGCCGGAGGTGAACCCTGGGCCCCAGATCACCAGGGCGGGTGTGGAACTGTCCTTGGCGAACCGAACCCAGAACGAGTTGGGGTTGCTGATGGTCAGCGTGATGGTGGCGTCGCTGAACTGGTAGCGGGACACGGTGACGTTGGAGACGCGCGCCCCGGTGTCGCGGTTGAGCGAGACGAACGCGTCCGTGTCCGAGGTGCTCGGCCAACTCGTCGGGGGAAGGCTGGTCAACTGGTAGCGCGTGAGCGGCGTCCGGAACGGCAACGTGATTGTGATCGTGCTCGTGCCGGGCGGTGAGTCCAAGGCGGACACGGCCGGCGACTCCCAGACCTTGACCGGGTCACGGGTTTGCAGCCGGGGCGTGTAGTCGGAGGTGATCACGTTGCGGACGCTGTCGACCGCCGTGGACACGGACAGGTCCGACAGCGACACCGCCGAGGTGAGCGAGCGAACCGGGACCGCTGTGGCGCGGGCGCGGGCGGTGTCGCGGTTGACGAACGAGAACCGGCCCGACTCATCGAATCCCACGATGCCGTACTCGGCCGCGACCGCGTCGCGGATGACTTGCCAGCCGTCGCCGTTGGCGACGTCGGGTAGTCCGGCAAGCCAGTTCAGGCCGGTGTCCACATCGGCCTGTGACACGTGCGGGGTCTTCCCCCAGTTCGCCGGCGGCGCGGCGGCGAGGCTGACTTGCATGCATTGCACGGGAAGTGTGCTGGCCGCCCACACGACGCCGTTGCCGCCGCCGGTGTAGAGGCTGAACGAGGTGAGCGGCACGGTCACGGGCGGGGTGACGACGCCATCGGCCATCCATTGGTGTGTCAGGGTTCCCGCATGCACGTCGTATTTAACCCAGCAGCCGACCGAGTGCCACGCGGCCGCGCCGGAGAACTTGGGGCCGTTGACGGTCAGGGTCGCGGTCGACCCGTTGTAGGCGGTGAGGGTGAGTTGACCGGCGGTAGTGATGTCGATCTCGAACGTGCCGCCGTTGAACTGGCGTTGGTAGGTCGCTGCCGCGATCACCAACCCGTCGGCGTAGGGGTGGAAGGTGTTGCTGCCGCCCGCTTTGATGAGGAACTCGAACAGGTGCGCCGTGTCGCTGGTTTGGCCGGGGACGAACGGCGTGGTCATGCTGCTGTTCACGATGCCCACGACCGTCGGGCCGCCGTTGGCGGCCAGACCGTAGACGCCGGGAATGTAGTACTTGTCGGTGGCGATGTTGGTTCCCGCGCCGTTCCAATACTGGTGGTTGTACCCGACGTCGGGGATCAAGCCGCCGTGGCAGGTCATGGCCCACAGGCAGTTCGGACGGGGCGGTGGTGAGAAGTAGATTCCGTTGCGCCGCAACACGTAGTCCACGATCCACTGTGTGTTGATCAGCCAGCGATAGCCCCAGTACGCAGGGTCGGCATTGGTCGCGTCGGGTTCCGCGATCGGCGGGAGGGTGATCGGTGCGCGGAGCCTGCCGGCCTGGTCGAGAGCTTCCATGCTCACCGTGCGGTCCGCAGAGGACACCGCAAGCGAGCGGGTGGAACCGGTGAACTGGCGCAGCATCGCCGGCCCGGCGTCGGTGGCGAAACCGAGGTCGCATGTGATCGGCACGTCCACCTCCGGCAGGCCGTAGAGGGGGCTGTCCGATCGGAACGGTGAGAGCATCCGTGCGATGTCGCGCGGGTCGCTGGGCCGCTCCCCGCCGAGGCCGGCCGTGAGTTTGGCGGTGGCGTAGCCCTCCACCAACGTGCACTCCGGCGGCAGGTCCCCGGTCAGCGAGCGTTCCACCGTCACCTCCCGGGTGACGTCGGACAGGTCGGACAGGGCGTGGCTGTAGGTGCCGTCGCGGCCCCAGTCGGCCCTCAGCGACACCAGCGGGTGACGGGCCGGGGAGTCGACGGCGGCGGCCAGGGTGGGATCGTCGGGGCGTTGCATGGTGCTAGACCTCCAACAGGGTGAGCGCCACCTCGGCGGCGGTGGGGATCGGGTAGGTGGTGGACAGGGAGTCGACGACCACCACGGCCGCGCCGCCGCCGGCCTGCCACCCGCCCGGGAGTAGGCCGGCCTCGGCCTGCCAGCCGGACACCGTCAGCGGCCCGCCGGCCGAGCTGGCGGCGGCGGACACGCCAACCCGGATGTA
Organism: Kutzneria sp. NPDC052558; assembly: GCF_044547355.1. Taxonomy (NCBI): domain Bacteria; kingdom Bacillati; phylum Actinomycetota; class Actinomycetes; order Pseudonocardiales; family Pseudonocardiaceae; genus Kutzneria; species Kutzneria sp. NPDC052558. Next base: position 446,086 of record NZ_JBIUAG010000003.1, on the reverse strand, counting down.
GGCGGCCGTGGCGGGCAGGGTGGTGGTGAGGGCGGCGCGGGTGCCGGCGGTGCCGGGCGGTCCGGTGGTGCCCTGGTCGACCCGCAGCGCCGCCCCGGCGGCGGTGAACGAGGAGACGGACAGCGCCGCCGGCACGGTGCCGGCCAGCGTCGCCGAGGCGGTCACCGTCTCCCCGCCGGCCACGGGCACCACCGCATCGGCGGTGAGCGCGCCGCCGGAGGCCGGCACCGACCAGGACAGGCCGCCGGCCAACGGCACCTCGGCCACGGTGGGCACCCCGGCCGCCCACGCCACGGTGCCGGCGGTGACGGTGAACCCGGTCGTGGTGCGGGAGGCCGAGCCCGTGGCCGCGACGTGTCCCGGGAGGCGGTTGACCCGCATGGGGTCGACCAGCCACAGCGGGCCGGCGACCACGCCGAGGTACAGCGCGTCCAGATAGGCGCGGGTGGCGTCGTCCAGGTAGGGCCACGCCAGTGTCCACGTGCGACGCACCGCCAGGCGGTCGACGGTGACCCGTCCGGTCAGGGACCGGTGGACACCGCCGAGCCTGGCGGCCGACGCCACGGGCGCTGTGCCCAGCGTCGGGGACGGCAAGGCGCGCAGCGCGCCCAGCGGTCCGAGCAGGAACGGCACCAGCTCACCTCACCTTCGGGCGTTGCGGGCGTTGACGTCGTTGACCAGCCGGGCGACCCCCGCCCCGTCCACGCGCATCCGCGCGCCGTCCAGCGCGGCCAGCACTCCGGCGGTCACTGCCCCGGCTATGGCGCCCGAACCATCCACAGTGGATGACGTACCGAATCCCGTTGTGGCGGAAGGGGTTGAGGTAACCGCGGGGCGTCCTCTCTGCCCGGTCGTGACGTCAACCGGGATGGTCGCGGTCAGGTCCTGGAGGTAGTCCCGAACCTCGGGCAACCCCCTGTCGAACCCGTCCACCAGGCCGCGCATGATGAGTCTTCCATTGGCCTGCAACAGGATCGCGTCACGAGCGGGCGGCCCCTTCCACTGCGCTATCCAGTCGGTCAGTTGCTTCAGCTTGTCCTTGACCCACTGGAAACCGGCCTCGATTCCCTTCACGAGACCGTTGATGATGTCGCGTCCCGGTTGGACCAGCACGCCGAGGAAACCACTGGCCGCGTTGAGGATCAGCGGCCCGAGTCCCTTGATGATGTTGAGCACGATGTCCAGGCCGGCGGAGATGACGCCGGTCAATTGGCTGACGATGCCGTGCACGATCTCGCCGAGGGCCCGCCAGGCTCCCGACCAGTCGCCAGTCACCAGCGCGAGGAACAGGTGAATGACACCCTTGATGATCTCCAGCGCTCCGGAGATGATCGCGGACATGGCGCTGAACACGTCGGCCACGATCCGGCCCAGCGCCTCAAGGGTGGGGCTGAGCTCATCCGCGAGCACAGCGACGAACGGCGTGGCGGCCTGCACGAGCGCGGTCAGCACGCCGGCCGCCTGGACCACCACGGGGGCCAGGGCGGCGACCAGTTGGACGGCCCCGGGCAGCAGCGCGGACACCAGCTGTAGCAAGGGCGGCAGCAGGCCGAGCGTGGCGGTTACCAAGCCCAGCAAGGCATCCGCCAGTTGCGGCACGAGCGGCAGCAGCCCGGACAGGATGACCCCGGCCGCCGCTGCGAGCTGCTGTCCGACCTGGACCAGCGTCGGTGTGGCGGCGGCCAACGCGCCGCCGATCACGCCGGCCAACTGGCCCACGGCCGTGGTGATCACGGGCAGGGTGGGTTGCAGTGCCTGAAGAGTCGCCAGCAGCACGGTCCCCACCGCGCCGCCCAGCGCCGAGAACGCTTGCAGCGCCGAGGACAGCACCGACAGCAACGCGCCGCCGAAGGCCGGCAGCAGCCCGGCCACCTGACCCGCCAGCTGACCGAACCATTGCGCGGCAAGGGACAGCGCGTTGACCAGGATCGTCCCGAACTGGCCGATCAGCGGCGCGGCCGCCTGCGCCAACGCCAGCAGCCCGGGGCCGAGGCTGCCGGCGATGGCGTTGGCCAGCGTCGCGCCCAACAGCTCGGCGACCGCCTGAAGCGGCGGCACCAGCGCCGCCACAACAGGTTGCACAGCCGACAGGGCCGGCACCAGCACCGAGGCGGTAGCCTGCGCCGCCGTGCCCAACAGCGGCGCGACGGCCGCCAGGATCCCGCCCAACGGCGCGAAACCATTGGCCGCCAACGTCAGCGCGTCACGGATCTGCGGGCCGAGCGCGGAGATGGCCGGGGCGATGGTGGTCACCACCGTGCGGCCCAACGCGTCCAGGACCGGGCCGAGGCCGGCCGCCGCCGCGTTCAGGCCGCCGAAGATCTGCAACAGCGCGGTGTTGCCGGCGGCCGAGTCCAGGAACGCCCGCACGTTCCCCGTCAACGACACCAGCACGCCCAGCGACGTCGTGCCCGCCTGTTGCAGGGCGGAGAAGACGCTCCCGAGGATCCCGGCCAGATTCCGCACCAGGTCGATCAACTGTCCGATCACGCCCAGCGCGTTCCCGATCCACGTCGACAGCTGGCCGCTTTGCCTTGCCTGGTCGACGAAAGCGCCGAACCGTGTAGCCAGGTTCGTCGCCAGCTGCGCCAACTGCGGAAGGAACGTCGCGCCCACGGCCGCGACATCGCGCAGCGCGGTTCCGATCGGGACCACCGCGCCGCCGAGGATCCGCACCGCTGCGGCGGTGTTGGTGAACACCGTGGACAGGTCCCCGCTGGTGCGGGCCGAGGCCAGGAACCCGGCCAGCCCGGTCGCGGTGGTGTTGAGCGAGCCGGCGACACCGTCCAAACCGGAGCGCAGGACCGGCACGTACTGCCGGCCGAGGCTGGCGACCTCCGTGGACAGTCCCCGGAACAGAGTCTGTTGCACGTCAAGGCGAAGACCGACGAACGCCGGTTGCAGCTCTCGGACCGCGACCACTGTGGACCGTGCCGCAGGGGCCAGCGCGGCCAGGTCCGCGGCCAGCTTCGTTGGGTCGGATTCCGTTACGGCATCGGCAAAACCCTGCAATCCGACCTTGAGCGTGACGACCGCCGAGGCCGCCGCCAGGCCGGCGGCCGGCACCAGCAGCAGCGCGCCCGACGCGGTGCCGGCCGCCGCGCCAAGCCCGCCCAGAACCTGGATGGCCTGACCCACGGCGGCGACCATCGCCCCGTAGCGCAGCACTGACGCGCCAACGGACAACGTCATGGTGGCAAAGGAAATCCCCGTGCGGTCAGCGGCCCCGCTGACCTCCGAGAGCGCCCGCACGGCGGCAGCCAGGCCGCCGGCCACCGTGACGTCCAGCCGGACGGACTTCCCGTCCTCTTCTCGCCGCGTCCGTTCGATGTCCTCTTTGGCCTTGAGCGTGTCCGCCTCGACCGTGAGCGGCACCTCCAGGCCGCCGTTCTCCTTGGCGGCCTCGGCGACGCTGCGCCGCAGTTGGGCGGCGGACACCTTGGTGCCCACCGTGATGGGCGGCGCGCTGTCCTGCGCCTCGCGCAACGCGTTGTGGATCTCGGCGATGTCGACCCGGGCCGGCACGATCAGCGTCGGGGACTGGTCCTGTGCCTGCCGGATCTTGTTCCGCAGATCCTCCAGCAGCCCCTCAACCGAGGGCATCAGCTTGAGGTAGGCGTGTCCGACGGTGGCGGCCACGGATCACACCCCCTCACGCATCATGCGCGCGATGTCGCGCAACGGGGTGGTTGCCTGCTCTGTCTCACCTCCCGAAGGTGAGTCCGGTGTGGACGAATGCCACGGTGGGGCCAGTTGGGCGGGGTCGACGGTGCCGCCGAGGGCGGCGGTGACCGTGGCCCACAACGCGGTGACGCGGCGCTCTACTGCGGCGGTCAGCGCCTCGGCGCGGGACCAGCCGGCGGCCTCCGGGTTGAGCACCCGCCACACGGCCGCGTCGGGCGGCAGGTGCCGCACCAGCAGACAGACCCGCCGCAGGGTCAGGCCGCCACGGTAGAAGTCCAACAGGTCCACCCGGTACAGGCGAAGGAAGTCCGCTTCCAACGCCTCGGCGGTGCCCTGGTCGGACAGCAGCGCGGCGACCGCTAGCGGTTTCCCGGACCCAGCTCCCGCATGATCGTCTCGGAGAACTCCTCGACGTCACCGGCGGTCTTGACGTGCTTGCGCCACTCCGCGTACTGAGCCTGGCCGAGGATCAGCTTCAACGCTGTGATGGTTCTGCCTTCCTCGGAGGCTTCCATTGCCTCGAAAGGGAAATCGTCGGCGGTGGGCAGAGTGTAGGTGGTGTCGCGCCAGGTCACCGTCACTGCGGCGGTCTTCGTGGCGGGCGTGGTCTTCGTGGCTTCGGCGCGCTGACGGGCAGTCATGTCAGTAGTCCTTCGTCGGGTTGGCGTCGGTGTCGGGGTAGTCGTGGGCCAGCAGGTGACGTAGGCCCTTGGACGCGAATTCCAGGCGCACGGTCAACGGCGAGGGTTTGACCGGGCCGAGCGCCCGCGTGGCGGCCACGGTGTCGGCGGCGCGGTGGTGCTCCCACGCGGCCTCGATCGCCTCGGCGACGCGGAGAAGTTCCCGCCTCACGTCGGGGTTGGGGATGGCGGCGCTCACGACCGACCCCCACCGCTTGAGTTGCCGGTGGCGGCCAGCGACGCGGCGGCACTAGCGATCACGGCCGGGTCATCGGTCAGCCAGACAGCGAGCACAGTGGACGAACCGGCGGGCGCCAGAGCACTAAAAGTGAGGCCCCATTGGGCTTCCTGGGTTCGGCTCCATTGTGCATCCTCGGTCTCGGAGACCTCGGCGCGGGCGATGAACAGGCGGTGGTGGTAGGTCTCGGCGGCGCTGATCTGGTCGGTCCAGTCCACGCACAGCGCGCGAATGTCGCCCTTGGGCAGTGCGCTGATCTCCGCCCGGTACTTCTTGGACCCCGTGGTCGTCTCTGTGAAAGCCATGCCGCCGAAATACACCGACAGCACCTCGCCCTTGGTCTCCTGAAGCGTGGACTTCACTGTCAGCTCAAGGCTTTTGTAGACGAATCGGGCTGGGGTGAGGGTCTGCCAGGACGAGGTTCCCTCCCGCTCGACCTTGCGGGAGATGGTCACCCCGTCGTCAGTGGACAGTCCCAGCCCGACCCACGGCGCGGCCAGCGCGGTCGCGGGGTCGGTCGGTTCCGGGGTGCCCGGTGGGGCAACGGAGATCTCCCCGGTGCCGGGCACCCGGACCAGGGTTGAGTTGATCGTCATGACGGTGGGCCTCTCGCGTGAGTGGGCGAGGCGGCCCCGCGCGTCAACCTCCGGATGTCGGGGGCCGCGCGTCGCGGTGAAGGGTGGTCAGGAACTGGTGGGGGTGCGGATGGTCACCACGGCGGTGGCGAACGCCAGCGGCTCCCCGGTGTAGGGGTCCACATCGGACAAGGGGGCCGAGTCCGGTTCGGCCAGCAGCAGCCCCGGCGTGGCGGCGGCGGTGGCCCGGTCGCACAGCAGGCCCAACGCCAGGCCGGCCACGTGCTTGGCGTCGTGCTCGCTGCGGTGCCAGGCGGTCAGTCGGATGGTGGCTGACTGCACGGCCGGCCACCGCCAGGCGTGCGCGTCCTCGGCGACCAGCAGCCACGGCCGCGACGGTGGACCGCCGTCCCGGCCTCGGCCAACCTGGGTGGAGATCTTCAGGCCGGCGGCCACCGGATCGGCGATGCCGGCGGCGGCGGCCCGCAGCGCGCGGGCCACCAGCTCGGCCGCGTCGACCGGCACGGGGCCGGTCACCGCCGGCCCCGCTTGCGGCCCCTGCGGCTGCTGCGCCGCCGTGTGGTGTTGGCCTTCGTCTTGGCCTTGGCGTCCAGGCCGATCACCTCCAGGCCGGCGGCCTCGGCCGCGCGGCGCAGCACGCCGTGTCGGGCTTCCATGCCGACCCCGGCGGGGTGGGTGATCGCGACCGTGGCGGCGGCCCGGTCGGTCGGTGCCTCGGTGATCACCTCGACCGGCAGGGGCCGGCCGTCACGGACCCGGTAGCCCCGGGCCCGGACCAGGTTCGCCACCTCGCCGGCCTTGCCCGTGATCAGGGTCTGTATCTCCGGGCTGCGCAGCACCTCGGCCAGCGCCCCGGAGTCCAGCACCACACGAACGTCATTGCGTGCCACGGTCAGCCTTCCACGTGGGTGAGGGTGGTTTCGTAGTGGACGTGACCGGGCCGAGGTGCCCACCGCTGCGGAATGCCCTGCACGGCGTACACGCGCCCGTCGTACTCGATCCGGTCGCGGGGGCTGATCGGCTCGGTGGTGTAGAGCCACCACAGCCCCTCTACCGCGTGGCGGCCCGGTTCCGGGGTGTCGGTGCTGCGGGGGTCGCCCCGAGGCTGCAACGCCCCGTACAGCGCCCGCCTGGTGGCCGCCGGCCCGTAGTCGAGTACCGGGGTGGGGTTGTCGTAGGCGTCGGGGACCTCGGCCGGGGTGACGACGGTCAGCAGCTGCGGCAGCCTCACGGACCGGCCCCGCCCTCGGGCCACCAGGGGAACGGGTAGCCGGCCGTCCCGTCGCTGTAGACCACGGGCACCCGGTCCGGTCCGGGGTGGTCCCCTGCGCTGTAGGGGGTGCGGGTGCTCTGGAGTCCGCCACGGCCGGCGAAGTCGCGCAGTAGCTTGACCTCGGCGGCGGTGAGGTAGACCCCGCCGCCCCCGTCTGTGTCGTACCGGTAGGAGTACTCCCCGACCGATTCCGAGGCGTAGCCCTCGGGGTTGCGGACCACGCGGGCGGCGGCCTGGCAGACCACGGCGACCACCAGCGGCGGGACCGGCGGGCCGAGCGACGCGGCCGGCACCTTGGCGCGCACCAGCGCCGAGGCGTCGGCCAGCGCCGCCCACGCCCGCCCCTCATCCGGCGTCCCGGCAAGCGGGCGGGTGCGGGACTCCAGTTCGGACAGTTGCACCAGCGTCCCGCCGCCGCTGGGCGGGGTGGTCACGTGGTGGCCGTGGTCAGCCGCAGCGCGCGGGACACCACCCCGGCGTCCAACGTGGTGGACACACCGGCCAACGTGCTGACCACCGAGCGGTCCTGCTGGAACGCCGCGTCGTAGTCGCGGACCAGCCGCAGCGCGTACCCGTTGTAGGTCATGGACTGTCCGAACGTCGCGCCCGCCGGCACGACCAAAGCCCTTGTGGCCATGGGGAACGCTGTGGAGTGGTAGGCCACCGCCGACCCGGCCGCCAGGAAGTTCGTCGGCACCACCGTGAACCCGTACAGCCGGCCGATCACCGCCTCACGCAACGCCAGCGGCGAACCGGACACGTCGGCCGGCAGCAACTTCTTGGCGTTGTCGTTGAGCAGCATCGCCTCAACCTCGGTGCTGACCGCGAAGTACCGGCCATCAAACGGCACGCCAGCCTTGTTCAACCTGCGCCGCGCCTCCACCATCGCGGTGTGGATGTCGCTGCCGTCAGCCTTGACCGTGATCGCGCCGACAAGCGCGTTCATGTTGCCGGCAATCAAGTTCTCGACCCCACGCGAGACCGTCTTGGCCTGCGGGGTGGCCACCTGAAGCGTGTAGTCCTTCACTGCCAACGTGAGCTGTTCGTCCGGCAGCGCCACGCCCTTGTAGAGGTAGTTCGAGAGCTTGACGTCCACAGGGGTTTCCTGGAGATCGTCGATGACGATGGGCTGGCCCGACGACCTGGTGAAAGTCCTTGCCTCACCGGCGATTCCTTCGAGCCGAATCGTGACGGTGTCACCGACCTGCCCGCCGAAGTCCGCTTCAGCGTCGCGCCACACGGTCGCGCCGAGGACCTGCTGAGACTCCAGGGCCGCGATGCCAGCAGCCGCAACGGTCTTGGGTGTGAGGAATACATTGGCCACTGTGGGCCGCCTCCTTCTGGGATGGGCGAGGCGGCCCACCGACACGAAGCCTCCAGTCCGGGGCCGCGCGTCGCGGTGTGATCACATGTTCAGTTGTTTCGTGGGGGACGTGTCACGCGGCCGAACGCCTACGGCCTCGGCCGGGACGCCATCGCCGAGGTTCAGTCCTCGGCGTGGGCCTGGGTGTCCTCGGCGTCGCCGTCCGACTCGGCGGACTCGCTGTCCGTTCCGGTGCCGATGATGTGGCCCAGGACCGCGCTCATGTCGTCGAGATCCATTCCAGGACTGTCGGAACGCTGGTATTCGGTGGAAATGACAGACCTCCCTTGGCAGTGCAACCGTGGACCCCATTCTGTCGCACAGCCACGGCACGGTGAACCGTGGTCCCCCAGAGGTCGCAGCGGTTCGCGCCCGCGCGCTACTTGCCGCCGAACAACAGGCGGGAGATCTCCTCGGGGGTCTGTTCGGTGGTCGGGGTGCCGCTGGCCGAGCTGGGCCGCAGCGTCTCGACCGGCCGTCCCGGCGCTGGGATCGGCGGGGCCGAGGGCGGGATGGTCGACGCGGTGCCGCCGAGAAGGGCGGCCAGCTCGGCCGCGTCGGCGGCCAGCTCCTCGGCGGTGCCGCCGCGTAGCCGGTCGGCCAACTGGTCGGGCAGGCCGGCGGCGCGGGCGGCGGTCATCCTGGTCAGCGCCGCCTCGGCCTCGGCCACCTGGCGGCGCAGCCCTTCCGTGGTGGACTCCAGTTCCGTTGTGCGGGCGGCGGCGGTGCGGGCCTGGTCCAGCTCGGCTGTCACCGCCGCCAGTCGCGCGGACAGCTCGGCCGGGTCGCCGGCCCCTGCAACCGGGGCCGCCTGTGGGACGGGTGCCGGCTGTGGGACGGGTGCCGGCTGTGGGACGGGGGCCGGTTGTGGGACGGCGGGCGCAGTGGGGGCCGCGCCCTCAGCGGCCGGGGTCGGTTCAGTCACGGGAGGTTCCTCCATCACTCGGAAAGGGTCGGGGCCGCCGACTGCTGGGCGGCCTTCTGCTGGGCGTAGTAGGCGCGGCGGAACGCCCTCACGGACGCCTTGCCGGCGGTGCCCCTGGTGGACGCGCGCCACAACTGACCGAACGCTTGGGCCTGGTCCGGCAACGGCGTCCCGTGCCGGAACACGGGCACCGCGACACACAGGCACCCGGAGTGGTAGGCGTCCGGCCGACCGCCCAACGCGGTCTGTTTCGTGTCGTACAACACCGGCCTGGATGCCAGCATCGCGCACCAGAAACACGGGTTGGCGCTGGTCTGCCGCCGCCAGCCAACGGCGACGGGGTCGGCGCGGGCGGTGCGCTCCACCTCCGCGCGGCCCGCGTTGGACACCTGCCTGGCCGCCGCTGCGGCCACTTCGGACGCTGCCCGATCGGCCGCCACCTTCGGGGGAATTCCGTTGCCGCTCAATGACTTGATGGCCGACGGCCCGGTGGCGAGCACGCTGGCCACGGTGCGATTCGTCCACTTGGGATCCGTGGGCGCCGGGGGTCGCGGGCGCCCCGCGGCCCGTCCTACCTCGACAGTCCGCAGCTGCTGATAGTACTGCTGAGAAAGGGAAATCGAACGGTCGCGTTGGCGGTCGACGACGCCGAGCACCTGCCGAAGCCAATCGTCCACAGTGTCCCCGAGGCGGAACGGGTCCAGCAGCGGCCACAGCGCAAGCACGTTCGCGACCGTCACGGCGGCCACCTTGACCTGTGCCCGCCGGTAGTCCTCGGTGATCCGCTCCGCCGTCAGCACCGCCATGACCGCCTCACCCGCCCCTGGTGGCGCGGCCGAGGGCATCGGCCAACAGGGCGTTGCCGTCCGGCTCGGCGGGCATGTCCTCCCACCGCTTCACGTCGTTGTCGGTGACGCCGGGAAGCCGTTCCCACGTCGCCCGCTGCGGCACGCCCAACATCGTGACGGCCTTGCCCCAGGCGTCCACCACCGCCGCCAGCGAGCGGGAACCGGTGTCCCGCCACCGGACCTCGGCGGCGATGTCCGACCAGCCGGCGGTGTCGCCGGCCGCCAGCGAGCACAGCCGCAGCACCTGCCCCCAGGACTCCCCATAGGACGTTCGCCGCTCACCGACCCGCCGTTGTAGACCCTGCTCCGCTTCGTCCAAGGCGTCGGCGGACAGGTTGGTCAGGCTCCCGATCAGCGCGTGCGGCGGGGTCTGGGTGATCGCCGCGAGGTGGCGCAGGACCTGTTCGAGCGCGGCCACGTAGCCGCTCAAATCGGTGGCGTCGAAACTCCCGAACCGGGTTTCGGGACTGTCCGAGTGCAACAGTCGGTCCGGACCGATCGGCGGTTCCGTCCCGTCGTCCAACTCCAGGCCGGCGGCCCAGCGCTGGCGGTGCGCGCCGTGTTCCTGCGCCATCAGCAGGTGGAACACCGACAGGTTGAGGCGGTCCTGGACATCGATGATCGGGGCCACCACGCCGGGCCGTTCTCCGTCAAGATCCTCGCTGTCGCTGAACCGCACGACCGGGCAGACACCGAGGCCGTGTTCCCGTGTCTCCACGTAGGACAGTTCCCCGGTCCGTTCGTCCCCGGCGAGGAAGTAGACCGCCTGATCGTCGTACAGGCGGTAGACCTGCGCCGGGCCGCTCGGCCCCCACGACGTCCCGCGCGCCACGGCGTACACCGGCCACTCGTCGGTGGACTCATCGGCGTACACGGCGGTCATGGTGCGCGGGGACGCGCCTCGGACCAGCGGGACCGGGTCGCCCGGGGTGACGGCCGCGAAGGAATGGCCGTACTCCAGGGCGGCACGGTGGACGCCGGTTTGCCGACGCGCCAAACGGTTCGCGGTCCAGTAGGACCACCCCGCGCCCTCGGCGGCCTCTGGTGTGGACGACGTGCGGTAGCCGTCCACGAAGAGGTTCTGCGCCATCAGGTCCAGCAGCAACCGGCACCAGTTGGTTCGGGACTTCCGCAGCAGCCAGAGATAGTGCGCCTTGGATGTCTTGGGCGCATACGGCAAGTCGTGGTGCCCTTGCACGTAGCGGTGCACGTGCTCGTTGCGGTCCTGGTCGGGCCACATGGCGATGATGCGAGCGGCAACGTCGGTCGCATCCCGTTGGCTGAGAGGCACAGGAAGCTCCTCCTTGCTAGCACCGGGCAAGCGGGGCCGGCATCACGCGCGCCGGACGAGTTGAACGTGGCATACGACTGCGCACCGTTCATTCGAACGGAGTAGTCCGCGCGCACCGTTCGAATGACAACATGGACGGTCACCTAAGTGCGGGAGAACGAGATGGCCGACAGTGGCGAAGTTGCCGGATTCACTCAACCTTTGATTCAAAGCTTTAACCTTCCTCGTGAAATAGAGGGCATAGGCAAACTGTTCGCCAATCTCTCCAAGAGGACAACTATGCCAAGTCTGATCTATCGACAAGGGGGTGCTTATCGCAAGTTGTTGAACCTTGACTCTCTCGACCTCAGCGGCAAGGGTGCGTCGCAAATCTTTGCCGTCGACGTTAGTCGACACAACTTGAATGTAACCACAAGGGAGAGCCTCAATGGCTGGCCCTTGAGGCTTTTTGAGGTTAGCGCGACATGGAGAATCGCCGACCCGATCAAGGCGGCCGAGCTGGGTCCCATTCCGACCAAGGCTCTTGAGATGGACATCGTGCGAGCGGTCTTCGCAACGATCGTAAGCCTGAACATAGGCGATACTTGGCCGCTGAGAAGAATTAACAAGCTGTTCGACGAACACCTTCACGGTAGCGGGCGAGAAGAAATCAAGGAACGTCTCGACTTCCTGCGCGAGGTAATTGATGTTGAATCCGCACGCGTTAGAGTGCTCCCGCTCGACGCGGTGTCAAATTCAGACCTTACCATAGCGCCCGGCGAAATGGATGCAAATACCGACCTGCCCGCTATCGCCATAAGGAGGGACGAGACCGCTGATCAAAGAAGGACGAAGGCGGCGGGAGAGGAAGTCGAAGGACTGCTTGAGAACTTCAAGTTTCCTCCTCCGCTGATTCAAAATTTTTCAAACACCAAGAGCTTGAACGAAGACGCTCAAATCTCCTGGTACATGCGGGAAAAAGGGCGTAGTTTCAACAACTATATAGCTGTGCGTAGCGAGTTCGAGATTCTCTCCCACAAGGAGAGCGGCGAGGCCGAAGTGAGCGTATACACGTCCGCCAAAAATGGTGAGCGACTAAAGGAAGCGCTAGTCGAAGCGCTCAACGCATTCGGGATTTCCGCGATTGAAGAAGAGCCTCCCATACTTGGGTCATGGTTTCAGCGATTGAGAATCAAGCTCAGCCGCGCGGCCAATGGCGAGGCTATGGCCAACAAGAAGCGAGCGATTGGAGCGGCCGTGGAGCTCTATTCCGCAGGAAAGGTGGCGGCCGATATATCCAAATCGAGATCTGAAGCCGTAAAGAATCTCTTGGATGCAGTTCAGAATGAACCGGAAGCTGTAGTAAGGATTGACAATATAGTGATAGTAAAAACCGCCGGCAGGGTTGTTGTCAATACCATTGACGAAGCGCAGGCGCTTGAGCTAAACAGGCGTTTCGATATACTCAACAACCCTGCTCTTGTTTTTGAATTCTTAAGTCAGATGCGTGGGGATGCCAGTGTCATTGCCCGCTCGATTGACCAAGACATGAAATCGCACCTCGATGGCGGCACTGAACGTTATTCCATCGACTAATGCGCCGCCTTGGGCACGCCAGGAAGTGTCTACCTATACGAAGACGCGCAGCTTGCCAGCGCGCTTGCGGTTGCGTTTGGCCCATGCGGGCGAGGCGAGCACCAGGCGGCGGGCGTGACGCGCGCCGATCAGGCAAACGGCAAGGTCGATCTTGTGCGGTGACTCGCGGCCTTCCTTGGCCACCGACACGCCGTAGCGGTTCGGGGCGCGGCGGGCGTTGAGCACGTGCCGCCGTAGCCGGCGGTCCCCGTCGTGGGTCATGGACTGGTCGCGGATGTCCACCAAGGACCGCTGCGCCGCAGCGGTGAACTCCGCCGTGCGGGAACGCATGTCGAACGCGACCGCGTGATGGTTGCGGCCTTGGGTCGCCTCGATCAGTAGCCGGTCGGCGAACGCTGGCGCCCAAGCGTCCACATAGGACTCAAACTCGCGGACATCGGCGAAGAACGCCACCACGTCATACCGCTCGAACGCGTCCCGCACCGCGCGGTCCGCCTCGGCCCGGTCGACCTGCCATCCCTTGCCCGCCGGCCCCTCGGGCTTCTCCTGGACGTGCAACACGAGCGGGTGGCCGTCGGAGATCCGGACCGCGACAAGCCCCGTGGCGTCGTCCGACTTTGACCCGTCGAAGAACATGGCGATGGTGTCGCCGTGGGACACCGGTTCACGGTGGGACAGTCCACACGCGTCCCACTCCTGCGCTGCCACCCACGCCGAGGCCGACGCCCCGCGCTGATTGAAGAAGTACCGCCTTGACTCTTCAACGCTTTTGGTGACGTCCCAGAACTCGGCCTCGACGATGCCGGCCAGATCCATCCACTCGGCCGCCGGCCCGTATGCCTCGGCCAGCGCGGCGACCATCGCCGACATGCCGGTCAGGTCCACATCGGCCGGCGCTTCCCGGTGGTCCCACAGCAGCCGGGAGGCGCGGGAGCGTCCCTCCCGGATCGCTTGCGCCTGGCGGTCGACTTCCTCCAACGTGGACTCTTCGCCGGCCTGGTACATCGTGGACGTCAGCAGCGCCCACGGTTCGGCGTCCCGCCGCTTGCGCAGGTTGCGGTCCACCGTGCGAAACATCCGCCGCAACTCGGCCGTGGTGTAGAGGTGAGGTTCGTCGAACACCGCCAGGCTTTCGCGCCCGCCGTCCTTTGCGGACGAACTCGCGGTTGACGGGATGATCTCCCCGCCGCCGGGGATGATCACGCGAGTGAGGCCGGCGGCCCCGGTCGGCAACCCCTCGGCCAGCGGCCCCTCGGTCAGGTTGTAGTGAATGACGTCGAACGTATTGCCGGCCTGACTCTCCTCTGTTGCCAGGCAACGAATGTAGGGGTAGGTGACGGGCCGGCCCATGGGTTCGCCGGCCTGGTATTCGTAGGTGAAGTCTCGCCAGCGGAACACCTCCCCGCCCTCGGCGAACCCAGCGAAGCGGGCGGGGCCGAACGCCTCGAACAGGGCAAGCCAGCCGGCAAGTTCAGACTTGGCGCGGCCCTTCGGGCGGACCAGCGCGGCCCGGGAGTACAGCCGCCTCCCAGCGGTCCCCAGTGCGTAGGAGTCCACCAGGAACCCCGCGAACTCGTCATCCAAGGTGACGGGGTCGCCCTGGACGTCGCCAGGGCCGTGCACGCCGAAGTGTTCCACCCACGCCGAGGCCAGCCAGCCCAGCGAGCGCCGCCGGTCGTGAGCGGGCGCGTAGACCAGTTCGCGTGGCACGTCAGGTCTCCTCGGCCAGCCTGCGCCGCCGGTCGGACAACCGGGTGACCACCGCCGGGTCCACCACTGCAACAGGCTGGTCGGCGGCCGGGGCCACGTACCGAATGCGCAGCTTCAGCCGGTCCTCATAGGTCAGACCGAGGCGGGCCGACCGCAGCCGCATCTCTGCCGCGCGGGCCGACTCACCCCTCCAGAACTCATCCACCAACACGGCGGTCTCCGCCGCGAACCACCAATCCGTGTCCGTCCACAGCGACGCGTGTGGCATGTGCCGGACGGCCTCCCACCACGCCACGGTCTGTGGGTGCCAGCGCGCCCGGCCACGGCGCGGCAGGTCCGGCGAGGGACCGGTGTAGGGAACGGCCACCACTGTGATCCAGTCGTACACCTTCGGGTTGCGGTTCCGCGCATTCCCGCTTGGCGGCCTTCCAGTGAGCGCCATCGCCACCCCCGGTTCACTATTTAATTGTGCGTTTGATAAGTTGTTTAGCTAGATTGGCGTCAATATGTTTGTTCGCACAGCATCAGTGGCTCGATACAGTTCATGGTCAGTAAAACCCAGTTCCCGTAGAGCAACAAGCCGCATTAGCAAGTCAACGCCGACCTGTAGTCGGCGCATATCCCAGTCGGTCTGCGTAATAGGGTTCGCGTGTGCAATATCGTTGCGCAGCTCAACGACGTCCGCGCAAAACTGTTGAACATCACCGTTTGCAATCGCTTGGGCGGGTTGCCCGACGAACTCAAACAGTTCCCCAAGACGCTTCGAAAACGAGGGTTCGTGTGCTCGACCTACCGCGCCGTGCAACCATTGAACGTCACCGGACTCCGTATCTGTCGAACCCTTGACCGCCTTGGCGATACGCCGCACTCTTGCAGTGTCCGCAGCACTACGCTTCTTTGAGTCTGGAAACAATGCGCCATGCATCGCCTCGGCCGCAGATGCGACACTAAAGAACCTGCTCGTTAGGGCCGCAGTTTCGTCAACATCGGTCACAAAGAGCAAGTCTAGAACGGAGTCGTATTTGTCGACAAGCTCAAACCATTTCGTTAGCACGGCCGGAAAATGCAATTCATTGAAGGTGGCCGGGACGATTCCCACAGTGACATAGCTGGCCCGAACGGCCTCGTGTGTGACGCCATTTACGATCACGCACCTACGCGGATCCTCTCCAGCCTGTCCGGCGGTGACATGAACGGGCCGCGTTTCAGGCAACCAGAACGTCAGAAGTGACAGTAGGTAGCGCAAGCCTCGTTGATACTTGCGCCAAACAGTTTCCGGCGCGCATGGCTCAGCAAGCTCCACGTACAGCAGATTGCCATATGAGTAGGAATAGCTCAGTGTGCCAAAGCTCTCCGTCTTGGTGGTAACCAGTGAGACGGTGCCACCGTCAATATCTGCGACGATCGGATCGGGAATACTGTGCCGGATATTCAACACGTCGCCGTCCGTACTTCGGTCAGCAGCGCCTCGAATAGCCCACTTGTCGAGTATGTCAAATCGAAACGTCATGGATGCGACCAGAATGGGTGAGTTGTTTTCGTGATCAACGTCCGAAATATAAAGACCCAGTATCGCATGATCGAATCGAAATGTAGCTTCACCATGTTGCAGCTCGACTAGGTATCCGTCAAAAAGTACAGTTCGGGAGCCTCCCGCGGTCTCCGCATAGGGGATGTGATTCGTGATTGATGCCGGTATTTCGATCGAGCCCAGAATTATTTTTAGCAGGATCTGACCATCGAACGTTACGACGCCGTAGTATTTCATTGAAGTGAACGCGGGGAGAACCCACCTTGCAGTTACTTCGTTTTTTGTTTCAATCACGGCGGCTCCTACGTTCGCGACCCCGTATCGAAGTCACAGCTGAGACGGGACATCGTACCGGCCACTGGTCCCGAGTTTCATACAGACAGCGAGGCGCTATGACGTACCGGTACTGGTCGTTGCCGGACCGGGGTCACCCCCCACCCCGGTCACCGACCGTCACCGCCGACGGGACGACGGGGCTGGCCCGGTCTTGCTCTCCGCTGGTGGCGCTGCGGTTTCCCCGGTCGGCGTGGTCTCGGTGGCCGCCTGGTCGCTCTCACCGTCCGCGTAGCCGGCCTGCCCGGCGTCGTCCACCAGCTCGGGCACCGCGACCGCCAGGCCGGCGGACAGCAGCCACTCCGCCGCCGCGTCGTCCCGGTCGATCACCTCGCCCATGTCACATCCACCAAGGGCCTGATTCAGACGCACTCGCATTGCTATTCACTCCCATTCATCGGAGATATCCAGGGTGTTTCTCGGGCGGCCGGCGGGCCGGCACGCGGCGCGCTGCGGCGGCCTGCCCGCCCTCGCGGCCGGATTTGGACGCGTGGCACGGGGAGCACACCCCGCGTAGGTTCTCCGGGCGATGGTCGTCGCCCCGTTGAATGTGGTCCACCTCGGTTGCCGGCCGCCGCCGGCATACGCGGCACACGGGGTCGCGGGCGAGAATTTGGACGCGAACGCGGGACCAACCCGGCGGGAGGCGGGCGGCCCGGTCGCTGGTTTCCCAACCCATGTCCGACCACCCCTCACCCGGGAGACTGACGGAGCGTCCACTGCGGAAGGGCGCGTGCACGTGCAGACATCACAGCCCTGAAGCGGCGGAGCGCTTGGCGGCGTGACGGCGGTCACCGATCTACTCGTGATATGTCTCAGTATCAAACACAGAGTGATGATGGTGCGCACCATCAGGCGATCAAGTCCGCTGACTGCGCGGAGTGGCCGTGGTGGTGCGGTAGGTTCTGCTCCGCTGACGGCGGATCCCTTGCGCGGCCCGGTGTCCCTCTCTGGGGAAGGGGGAACAACGGAGAGGAGTGAGGTTGAGGCCAGTCAGTAAGTCCGTGAGGATCATCATCACGTTGGTGATGGAAGGCCTTCGCGGACTAGATGAGGCGAACGCGGTTCCCGTGTGGGTTTCCGCGCCCGCCCTCCGGGTACTTGCTGCGATCCTGCGCGACAGGAGCAAGTGACCCACGGGGCGGTCCGGTCCCTCAACCGGGCCGCCCTGCCTTTACTGGCGGCGTAAACCGTATCACGGTAGGCCGGTTGACCTTCCTGATGTCGCTCGATCGGCGACGGCGTCATGGTGTTGGAACGGGAGCACCCCGGCGCGGGGGGAAGTCAACGCCGGGGTGCTCAACCGTGGGCGGGTGGTTCCGTCCGGGGGGGTGGGACACAAACCACCAACGTGATCGACAGTACGTTCGGTGCTGGTCAGAGGCAAGCGACTTCACGGACTTTGTTGGCACAGCGCCACATCGGACAACATGCCGCACCTGACGAGTGAGATTTCCCTTGCCAGGTGCGGCATCTGCCGCGCCTCACGCGCTGGTGGCCGCCGCGTTCGCCCGCCGCCGGGACCACGACGCCAACGCCTCGGCCCGGTCATACAGCGGCCGCGCCTTGTCGCCGTGCCGCGTCCACTTGTCCTCACTGCGCCACCGCCGCAGCGTCCCCGCCGGCACGCCCAGCCACGCGGACAGCTCGGCCGTGTCGGACAACGGCGTGCCCTGCGCGACCGACAGCGTGTCCCACTTCGCACGCGGCCAACTGGTCCCGCACACACGGCACACGATCCGCGCGGCCCCCACCCGCACCCGCAGCGCCGCGCCACAGGTGCGACCGCGCCCCGTGTCCACAGGGCACTGTCCCACCGGAAGGAACTTGTCCAGCAGCCCCAAGGCGGCCCGCATCTGGCGATGCAGAGACGTCACCTCGGCCGCCAGATCCGCCACCCACGGCTGACGGGTGATCCAATCCAGCCAGTTCACCAACAACGACACCTCGCCGGACACGGTCCGCTGACCGAGGCCGAGGGTTCCGGACACCTCCGTGCGCAGCGCGCCCAGCTGCGAGAGCACCGCGCCCGCCCACGGCTGAGCGCCGACCCAGTCCAACCAGTTCACCAGCAACGCGCCATCGCGGCGCTCGGCCTCGGTCAGCGCCGGCCGCACGCCCGTGTCCGCCCGGACGGTGTCCGCCCACGTGCTCAGAACGCCCAGCACGCCAACGGGTTCGCCATCCTCGGTGGCGCTGCGCGGGTCGGTCAGCGCCACCACCGCGTCCACGGCCGGCGAACGCGGCCCGTATCCGGAGCTGGTTCTCACACCGACGTCAGCGGCACCGGGAACGGCCGCGTCCTCGGTCAGCGCGTACAGCTCCACCAACTCCCGCAGGGTGGCCCGCAGCTCCAGGGCGCACGGGTCGCACGTCAGGTAGCCGGCCTGTGCCGGGTACGGCCGGCCCGATGCCGCACGGCACCCCAGTACACAAGCGACGGTCGTCGAAGCGTTGTGGTTCAACGGGTTTGCTCCATTTCAGCTGTGGCGCCAGGCTCCGCGGACCAGCCCATGGCGGCCCTGACCTTGGCCATTCCACGATGGATGGTCGCCACGGCGCGGGCGTTCTCCTCGGCGTTCAACCTGTTGCGGCGCAACGCCTCCCGGTCGCCCTTGGTGCGGCGCGCGGCGCGAATGCGTGTGATCAGGTTGGCGGGGGTGAGCGTGTCGGGGCTGGTGTGGGCGTGGGCGATGACGGCGGCCTGGCACTCGCCGAGGCTGTAGCCGGCTAGCGCGTGCCGCCACGTGGTCACCGCCGCGTCGCTGGTGTCGGTCCGGCTGTCGTGGTGGGACACCAGGCCCAGCAACACCGCCACCTCGGCCGGGGACATCTCCCGGTCGGTGCCGCTCACGCTGTCCACCCCGAACCGGCCGAGGCAGAGGCTGAGGCGGTGGTCCGGCCGTGCGATCGGGACGGGTGCGGCGCGGCCAGCGGCACCAGCTCACCGCGTCGCCGGCCCCGGGCGATCTCCCGAGTGCAGGGGCGGCCCGGTCCGGCGTGGCAGTGCGGGCACGCCTGGTCCAGCACGCCCAGCGCGGCGGGGTCGACCGCAGCGCGGACCCAGCCCAACCGGCCCGCCACGGCGTCCACGATGGACCGGACCCGCTCCGGGGTAGTGGGTGCTGCGGCGGGCAGCGCCAGCAGCTCGGCCACCGCCGCCGGCCCGGACCGCGCCGCCCGTAGCCGCTGGGTGACGTGGGCGGGCATAAGCCACTCGGTCGACTCGGCGAAGTGCGCGTGCACCGCCTCCACCGCGTCATCGAACGCCCACCGCCCGCGCTGGGCGGCCTCCAGCCACGCGGCCACGCTGGCGTCTCCGGGCTTGCGGTTGTCGTAGGCCATCGCCACCGCCAACACGGCGCGAATCTCCTGCTCTGTCATGGTTTCCCCTCGGTCAGGGCTAGCGGCCCGGTCGCGGTGCCGCCGCCGAGAAACGCGGCGATGTTGGCATCCGTGGCACTGGCGTAGCCGCCGTGCGCAGGCCCGCCGGCCGCAGGGCGGGGACGCCTGGCCTGGGCCTGGGCGTCGCGTTCGGCGTCGCGCTGGGCCTTGCGCATCCAGGTGCGCCACGCTGCCGGCCAGTCCATTTTGGATGCTCGGCTGCCGCTAGCGGCGGTCCAGTAGTCCACGAACTGGTCCGTGTCGGTCCGGCCCACCAGCGGGGTGTTCTGCCGCGCCCAGCTGATCATGTCCTCGGTGACGGTGAAGTCCTCGGGGATGCGGCACGCTCGCTTTCTTGCACCAACAGACGACGAAGGAGTCTGTTGGTGTTCTTTATCTTGTATCTCTTGTCTTTTACTAAAGATCAAAGGGGTGTGACCGACAGGCGACTCTGCCGCGACTCGCGGCGGTGTCACGCGTGTGTCACGCCGTGACGGCGGTGGGGTTGACGTGCGCCGACGCTGTTGGCGGGTGCGGTCTGCGTCCCGTTTCGCTTCCACGTAGTCGCTGCTGGCCTGCCTCGGCCAGTCGGTGAAGCGGAAGCCTCCGCGTGCTCGCTTCCAGATGCCGCGCGCCACCAGCTCGGCCGGGGTCTGTTCGTCGTGGACTTGAAGCACGGCCAGAGCCGAGGTCGGCACCCATCCGTCAGTGAGATGGTGTGTGGACCAGGACACGGACCGCGTCCAGAGCGCGACGGCATCACCGGAGAGACCGAGGAACGCGGGATCGGCGTAAAGCCCGTCAGAGAGTGGGAAAGTAGCCATGTCAGCACCCCACCGGCCCGGCGGTGTGGGTTGTCATGCTGCTGTCCTCCTGTTGTGGGGAAGGGAAAAGGGCGTGCGAGACCGTCACCGGACCCGTAGCGGGCGCGGTGATGACCTCGGGGCAGACGGGCCGGCTAGGCGTCCAGCCGGCCGAGTAGTTCAGCGGCGCGGGCGAACGTGATGGCGTGCGCGTCAGCGATGCGGGCGCGCTGGGTCGTCCACCGCGTGTCGGTGGTGACGGCCTCCCACCGCGTCAACGCGGCGTCTAACGCGGCGGCGGCCTCGGCCGCCTGCACGGCCAGCGGCCGGCGACGCGGCGCGGCAGGGGCCGGCGACGCCTCGACCTCGGCCGGCCCTGTGGGCACGGCACGGGGCGTTTCAGGGGCGCTGTAGCCCTTGCCGTCCACACCGACCACCCGCCCGGCGACCACCCCGGCATCGGCGGGGAGATCACGTCGGACGGTCCGCTGATCCACGCCCAGCGCCGCGCCGATGGCGCGTGTGGACAGTCCCTCGCCGCGTAGCCGGGCCACGGCCTCCTGACGCTGCGCCCGAGGCAGCCGCACGTGGTGCCCGCCGAACTCGCCGGCCACGTACTCCTCCCACGCCCCGTAGCCCAGCCGCGCCCAGTCACGACGCTGATAGGCGGCGATGATGTCGGTTTCCAGCTGCGCCAACGTCTGAAGTCCCGACCGGATCCGCTCCGCTCGGGCCACCGCCTCATCCTGCGTGGACACCTCGGCGGCCTCGGCCGCCACCACCAACTCACCCGACATGACACATCCCCCCGGTAGAAACACGATTGGCCGCCAACCGCATCCGGGTGCGGATGCGGGCGGCGGTGTAGGTGGACATGCGGGTGCGGGCCGCCACCTCGGCGTCCGTCCACCCGCAGCGGTGTAACCAGCACACCGCCAACTCACGGGCGCGCGTGCTGACCTGTTCGGCCACCACCTCGCCCCGGACACAGCGCCGCGCCGCCTCTGAGTCCACTTGGGACGTTGCGGCGCCCATCACTCATCGCCCCCGAACATCATGCGTTCCAACAGGTCCGCGTTCAGAACGTAGACGCGCTGCGGCTTGCCGAAGTTGCCCGCGGTTCGGTCGTCGCACGGCACGAAGCGTTCGGTTGAGACGAGAAGTCCCTTCTGTACAAGGGTTCTCACCGTCGCGCCGACCATCGCCGGGTTCGTCGCGTGTGGAATGTAGGGGCGCATGGTGTTCGCGGTCGTGCGCCAGAAGATGTCATCGGCGGCGCTGCGGACGATCGCGTACACCACTTCCTCCAGGGACCGGCGGTTGGACGGGTCACCGACCAGCAGCGAGCACACCGCGTTCACGGCCGCGTTCGGCGGCTCGGCGGAGTCCTTGTCGGGTAGCGGCTTGCGCGGCTCGGCGCGGCGGGCGACCATCCGTGCCGCCGCGCCGATGTCGGCCGCCGTCCACCACAACTCACGTTCGTCCGCGCACAGCGGATGCACGCCACGCCCGACAACGTCCCACAGCTCACCGCCGCACAACCGGCAGACCGTGGCCCGGCGCGCGGCCTCGGTCATGACACCAGAAGGAACGTCGTCACCGGCCGCGTCTCCGAGCACGCCCGCGCGACCCACGGCCATAGCCGCTTGACGGCCTTGGCGGACAACGACGTGCGCAACGTCGTGCGGTTGGTCACCGCCGGCAGGCCGGCGATAAGCCCCACCTCGGCGTCCCCGAGGGCGCGCTTGATGTCGGCCTGGAGGTCTCCCCGCAGCTTGGACAGTCGCGTGATCTGCTCCTGTACCTGATGAAGCATGTCGACATGAGCGGCGTAGTGGTCGATGTCGACCGCAGCCGCCGGATCGTCCATTGTGGATGTTGTGACTCGGATAGGCATGGTTGGGCCGCCTCCCCGACGGCCGAGAATGGGTTGGACGGTTGGCGGCCTGGGATAAGGCAGCCAGCCATGCGGACAGCAGATGCAGAAACCCACGCTCGGCCGGTAATCGGCCACTGCGGACACGCGTCACCCACACTTCGCCCCCCTCCCCGGTGGCTAGTTCCCTTGCGGCGCAATGCCGCAGGCACGCGGACGGCCACTGTGCCGTCCACTTCTCCACAGTGATCACCTCACACGGTGTTGTCAAGCGAGGCGGCAAATGCCGCACCTGTGTTGCGCGGGGTGACACCGCGCCGCAGGGATGGGAGGATGCCAGGGGACGGCGTGGCCGTCCGGGGGTCAATCCGAGGTGCGGCGAATGCCGCACGTGCCGCCTATGGGGGGACGGCACCGGGCCGCCTACGGGGCTGGGCGGATGTGAAGGGGACGACATGAGGCGTGACAGCCAGCGCACGGACGCGCGTGTTCCGTGCGAGTCCTTAGGGGACGATGAGGTTGCGTTCGACACGTCAAAGCCGGTGGACGCGTTGGTGTTGGAGTGCGGCGGCGGGCGCAGTGTCCGCCAGATTGAGCGGGACGCGGGTGTGTCGCAGGGAAACCTGCACCGCTACATCGGGGGATCGGGAGCACGACGCGGGACGTATCCCACTCTGGACACCATCGAGACGATCGCGAAGGCGCTGGGTACCTCGGTCAACCGGGTGTCGCGGGCGCTGGCCGAGGAGGCCGGCATACCGGAGTTGCACGCGGGCGACCCGCCCCCGGCGGTAACAGACGACGAACGACAGCTGTTGGAGCACCTGCGGCGAATGCCGCAGCAGTACCAGTCCCTGATCCTGCACCAGGTCGCGGCGGCGGCGGAGTGGAGCGACGCCCAGTCAGAGGCCGGCCGAGGCGCTACGTAGCCGATCGTCCGGTGTACGTGCCCGGTCGCGTGCGTGTACGTGGTCGACGGCGGGCGGGTGCGTAGAACTACGCACGACCGTCTCAAGTGGACACACGCGGAGTCACGCGGCTGGCGCGTTCGGCATTGGCCGCTTGGGCCGTCCGGGTGACTTCCCTTGCCGTAGTTGATATTCCCGTGCTGCGCGGGTTGAGTGGGAGCGCATACACAGCGTTCACAGCGTGAACCGGCCCGACCGGCCACCGTCGGCGGGCACGGCAGACGGGGATGGACCCCCGCGCGACAGCCCGGGGTCCATGCAGAGGGGAAACAGTGGACTACGGCAGGTTTCGAATAGTGGACCGACTGGACAGACCGTGGGTCGCCCGGGTCAATCCAGACGGCACCCGGACGGTTCTGATTCGGCGCGGCGAGGTGCTGACGGTCGGGCTGGTGCGCCGGCTTCAGGCATGGGCCGCCCAGCCGGCCGCCAAGGCCGGCCCGGCGCTGCCCCTACCGAGTCCGCCTCGGCGGGCCGACCAGGCCGGCTACGACGTCGCTGGCGGCGCGGCGTGCGCGACCCTGCCCAGGATCGCCCTGCCGGCCGCGCTGCTGCGGCGGCACCACCGCGTGGTGCTGACCGTGATCACCGACCGGGGGCCGCTGGTGATCGGTGACCAGCTCACCGCAGCGACCACACTGGCGACGGCGGCCGGCGGTCCCCCGGTCATCGGTGCCGATGAGTCGCTGGCCCTGCCGGCCGCCACGCCGAGGCCGGCCCCAGCAGCCGCCAGCCCACGCCGTCCCGGCCGCCAGCTCCTGTACGCGGGCCGCCGGCAGGCGCACTGGTGGGCGGCGGTAGCGGTGCTGGCCGTGGGGAGTCTGTGGGTGGCTGACACGTTCGACGACGCGCCGACGGACGCCCGCTACGGCGTGGCGGAAGACGTCCGGTTGGAGGCCGTGGCGGTCGTGACGCACGCACCGCCGCAGACCTGGCCCCGCGTCACCGCCTACTGAGACTTGGGCGGCCTCGGCGGAACGCCAGCCGGACAGCCTACGCGGGTCCCGGAATACGAGCGTGCCCCCGGCCATTTCTGACCGGGGGCACGCTGGCCGTTATATCACTCGGCGGTCTTGCCTACGCCCGAGCACGTTTCACCACTCAAGTCCTGGTGCGAGTTGATCTCGTCACCGGGATTTGCTGCTGCGCGCTGCCCACAGTCGGGACACTTTCCGCCACCCGCCATAATGGCTACTCCCTTGCTTGCTCGTGATACGCACGGATAGAGGGTTCCTGCCACTCTCGATAGGAATCACCCATCGGGCGCGGCTCGTATCCGGGTTTCGTGACGATCTTCTCTGGCTTCTGCCAGGGGTCGCCACCACTGGGGGCGGAGCCCACCGCCATCAGTTCGATAGTGATTCCGTCCGTGCCCACCACACGGATGTTTCGTTGCCCGGCGGCATCGTAGGGTTCAACCTTGGCGATGCCCTGGTGGTTCGCCTGCTGAAGCAGGCCGAACAGGTAGTCATTGAATCGAGCGGGCCGCATCTCACAACACCCCCTTGGGGACGGTGTAGTTCGCGCCCGCCGGGACGCCAGGTCCGCTGGCCCGAAAAACCATCACAGTAGTGGATCCGCCATTTGCGTAATGAATTTTGAGACGACTGTGATCCAAATCGCCCGGTTCGGTTGTGCATCGGGTGACTGCCGAAATTTCCGGGTGGTCGTCCGCCTCTATCAGGTTGACGATCATGTCTTCCAACTCGGTCACGCGCATGGCGTTAGTATGCCACCTCCTTTGTTTGTGTTCATTCTGGGTCTGTGAGGGGGCCGCTCGGCCCGGCGAGTCCGAGCGGCCCCATGTGGCCGGGAGACGGTCCACGCCCCAGGTTGGCGGTCCGAGGCGTTGACCCTTGCTGACGGACGGCCGGCTGCAAGTGGGGGGCCGTCCGTCCGTCAGGGTGTCTCGACCGGCGTGGTCTGCTCGCTGGCCTGGTCACTCTGCGGCTGGTCGAACCACTCGGGGCACTCCTCCAGGAGTGCCACCAGCGCGGCAACACTGCCGTGCCTGGTTGCCGACTTGCCGCCCTCGACAACCCGCAGCAGGACGGCCCGCATGTGGTCGTGAACGACAACCGTTTCGGTCACCTTCCCGGACTGTCGAAAGTAGAGCAACGCTTTTCGCCCCTGAATATCATCGGGGTTACTGAGGCGAAACCCAAGGTTCTTGGTCAGCAGAATCAGTGCGTTTGTTGCTTCATTCTGCCCTGCGGCCTCGCTGAAAGAAATCCGCGCGGCGCCATCTTCATTGTTCACGGTCAATCACCTGTTCCCCGATGAACTTCTTTACCAGTACCTCTATATGCGCAATTCTCACCCGTTCTGCGGACCGTCGGGCACGCCGAATGAGTATGACAATAAGCAGAGAGAGGCATATCAATGACGCAATGAACAGTGGCAGGGTTGGCATTGCATCCTGAAAGGCTTCGCTCTGTGTCGGGTGAATCATTCGTTCACCACCGTGTGCTGATGCGGAATTGCCATTGGGTGCACCGCGACGTCGACAAAGTCGCACACACACCATAGGCACTCACACTTTCGGCGAATGATCAGCGCCGACCTGAGGTCTTCAACAGTGCCGGAACGGAACACGTGACGCTCGGAATTGCACCCCGGGCACACGTTCTCGGACCGATTGAAGTCGTATATGTGTTGTGTTTTTTCACTTTCGGTCAATGTGAGAGGGTTCGCCATGCTGACTCATCCCCAGGATTTGTGGGTCGACAAGTTCGGCACCATTCGCCAAATGGGTGCCGAATTGCAGTCTTTTGGAGCGGGGCGGCCCGCCGGGTCAGTGCCACTCTTAGTCACCGCCCGGAGAGTCACTCGGACCGCCCCGCTGTAACCGAACCTACGGCAGATCAAGAAGCTGGAGGGACAGTAAAGGGACAGTCCAAACGGGTGACGCCCAAGTGAACGACGGACCTGGAGGGGCAGTTTCCGCTAGGGGGCGCGGGTACCCTGGAGGTGTAGGCCAAGCAACCTCGGAGGAGGCAGTGTTGGACCTGACGTCACAGGTGTCGCTCGGCAAGGCCGTCGCCCGCGAACGGAAGTTGGCCGGCCAGACGCAGGCACAACTCGCCATCGGTATTAACTACTCCGAGAGTCACGTCAAGAAGGTGGAGCAGGAGAAAGAGCCCGCTTCGCCCGCCTTCGTTGCGGCCGTAGCTCGGTATCTGAAGATCGAGCCAGGGGTTATTACGTCTGTGCCACTGCGACACGACGATGAACCGC
The DNA here is from genome assembly GCF_044547355.1 of Kutzneria sp. NPDC052558. Lineage (NCBI taxonomy): Bacteria > Bacillati > Actinomycetota > Actinomycetes > Pseudonocardiales > Pseudonocardiaceae > Kutzneria > Kutzneria sp. NPDC052558. Next base: position 419,771 of record NZ_JBIUAG010000003.1, on the reverse strand, counting down.
CACTGCAAGGCGTTGCAGAGTTGCAGGCCATCCTTGCTGAAGGAAAATATGTGCGCCCCGACCCGCCGGGCACCCTAGCCGAACTCTCGAAGGCGGTTGAGGATGCTCACGCAAATTACTACGGCGACAAGGGGAAGGAAGCGCTCGCCGCGCTTCCTCGCATTCTTCGGCAGCTCTACGGGGCGATTGTCGCCGAGTCTGGCGCAAACAGGCTCCGTGCAAGCTTTCTGCTCAACAGGTCTTGGTATCTTGCGGAGCGGATCTCTCGCCGCTTCGGATATCGCTCCATGGTAACCGCGATCATCGATCGCATGGAGTCGTCCGCTGACCAGGCGGAAGACCCGCTGTGTGTAGCGCAGGCACTCACTCAACGGGCGCACGCATTGATGTACTACGGCGATAATGACGCCGGCCTTGGAATGGTGGACCGCGCGACTGGCTTGGTTACCGATCGCACAGAGAGCGGCCTTTGCGTGCTGGGTGCGGCAACCTTGTCTGGCGCAATCATATCCGCCCGAAAGGGGCAGCTAGACACGGCCCTTGAATACATTAAAGACGCGCGCCTCCTTGCGGCGCGCGTGAAGGGTGAGAGCCCGCTATATGGAACGCTATTTGGTTCGGGCAACGTTGATATTCACTATTTTGGGGCCCTTATGGAAGGTGGGGACCCGGACAGGGCGGCACGAGAGGGAGCTTCCCTAGTTTTCCCGCCTGGCGTTTCGGCCCCCAGAAAGGGGCGACACTATCAGGACCAGGCGCGCGCGTGGGTGCTCGCTGGAAAACCTCAAGAGGCGTTGAGGGCGCTCAATCTTGCGCGAAAAATCGCCCCGGAGCAGACCCGGGCACATCCGCAAGTGTTGGAGACCGCCCGTGCCATCGCCCGACTGGAGAAGCGGAGGACTGACTCCCTGGCCAACTTCTCCGGCTGGCTGGGCGTGAAGCTCTAGCAGCGTCAGGCGGCCACATGCCGACTGCCCTAGGGGAGGGTTGGCGCAGGCACCGAGGCAAGGCAGTGGTGCCGCCTCCAACAGGCTTGACCTGCGGAAACAGCGCCACTGCCTTTGGGTGCGTCAGTCGGAACTTGACTAAGGGGCCCTTCATGACATCAGTTGGAGTAGACCGCCGGGTCCAGGGTGCCGATGTAGGGCAGGTCCCGGTAGCGCTCGGCGTAGTCGAGGCCGTAGCCGACGACGAACTCGTTGGGAATGTCGAAGCCGACGTACTTGACCGGCACGTCCACCTTGACCGCGTCGGGCTTGCGCAGCAGGGCGCACACCTCCAGCGAGGCCGGCTTGCGCGAGGCCAGGTTCTTCAGCAGCCACGACAGCGTCAGGCCCGAGTCGACGATGTCCTCGACGATGAGCACGTTCCGGCCGGCGATGTCCCGGTCGAGGTCCTTGAGGATGCGCACCACGCCCGACGAGGACGTGGAGGACCCGTAGGAACTGACGGCCATGAACTCCAGCTGGACGGGCACCGGCAGGGCCCGCGCCATGTCGGTCATGAACATCACCGCGCCCTTGAGCACGCCGATGAGCAACAGGTCCGAGCCGCCATCGGTCGCGGGGTGGTCCGCGGCGACCTGCTTGGCGAGTTCCTGGATCTTGTCGCTGATCTGCTGCTCGGTGATGAGCACGGAGGCGATTTCGCCCTCGTACACGGGCAGCTTCCCCTCTTTCGGCCTGGTAACGCGCACCCGGTCAGGGCCGCGCTCGGTCTAGTTGCAGCCTGCCATGTGCGCGCTGTGCCACCAAGCCACCTCGGAGCAACACGCCCCCCTGACCTCGCCATTCACCGATCAGGGCGTCGATGTCACGCAGCTGGGCGTCGGTGAGCTCGGTCACACCGCGTTGCCGCAGCCAGCTCCTCAGCACCCGCCTCCGGATCGCCGCCGGCCTTGGCGCGAGCTCCGCCACCACCAGCTCCTCGGGCGCGCCGACCAGCAGTTCCGCCGCCAGCGCGTCCAGCGCGTCGATGTCCTCCCGCAGCTGCGCCGCCGTCCGCGCCAGCGCGTCCGCCACTCCGCCCTGCAACACCTCCTCCAGCAGCGGCAACACCTCGTGCCGCAGCCGGACCCGCGTGAACGACGGGTCGACGTTGTGCGGATCACTCCAGAAGGCCAGGCCCTGGGCCGTGCAGGCCCGCTCCGTCTGGGCCCTCGTCACCCCCAGCAGCGGCCGTCCCCAGGGCGCGTCCAGCGGCCTCATGCCCGCGATCGAGCGGGGGCCCGAACCCCGGCCCAGGCCCAGCAACACCGTTTCCGCCTGGTCGTCCCGGGTGTGGCCCAGCAGCACGATCGCGTCCTGCGCCGGCAACGCCTTTCGCAACGCCTCGTACCGGGCTCTCCTGGCCGCCGCCTCCACGCCGCCCGGGCCTTCCACCCTTGTCGTCAGCACCGTCACATGCGGCATCCCCAGCTCTTTGAGCTGGTCCGCCGCAGTCTCCGCGATCTTGTCCGCCCCCGGCTGGAGGCCGTGGTCGACGATCAGTCCGTGCACCGTCAGGTTCAGCCTCCGGGCCTGGTGCTGCGCGGCGGCCGCCAACGCCAGCGAGTCCGCTCCCCCGGACACCGCCACCCCCAGCTGGCCGCTGGTCAGATGCCCGGCCTTTCGAGCCGCGATCACCAGGCGGCGCACCGCGGTCCGGACCGCGGACACCGCTTCGTCAGGTCGCGCGGTCAGGGGTGCACTCGGCGGAGCCAGGCGTCGGGTTCGGCGATCTCGGCGCGGGTGGGCAGGGTCTCGGGGGAGGTCCACACCGCGTTGAAGCCGGGCATGCCGACGGCGTCGACCACGTGGCGGGTGAAGGCGGCGCCCTCGGCGTACTGGCGGATCTTGGCCTCGACGCCGAGCACGGCCCGCAGCACCCGGTCGAGCACGCCGCCGCCCTTGCGGCGAGCGGTGAAGCGGCTGCGGAGGGTGGTCACGGAGGGCACGACCACGGGGCCGACGGCGTCCATGACGTGATCGGCATGCCCCTCGAGCAGGGTGGACAGGGCGACGAGCCGGTCGAGCACGGCCCGCTGCTCGGGGGACTGGATGAGCTCCATCAGCGCGGTCGGCCCGACCTCGGTCGGCCGGACGGTCCTGAGGCGGTCACGGGCGGAGCGGACCATCTCGGGGATGCGGTTGAACGCCCCGACGGCGGTGTCGTCCATGACCGACACGAGCTGCCCGACCTGCCCGGAGAAGTAGTCCCGCAGCCACGGCACGGCGGTGAACTGCAGCCGGTGGGTGACCTCGTGCAGGCACACCCACATGCTGAAATCGCTGGCGGGCACGTCCATGGCCTGCCGGGCGGAGACGATGTTGGGGGCGACGAGCAGCAGCCGGCCGCCGGCGCCGAACGGGTCGTACTGGCCGAGCACCCGTGAGCTCAGGAACGCGAGCACCATGCCGGCCTGCACGCCGGCGGTCCCGGCGAGCACGCCGGCCAACGGCCCGGGCAGGGTCGCGGGCATCGCGCCCTCGGTGAGCAGGGCCAGGCCCTCGCTGGCGGCCCGGACCCAGCCGTGCCGGTCGACGACGACGCCCTCGCGCAGCGGCAGGTTGTGGCCGAGGCCGGTCAGCTCGCGCACGTGGAGCTCGGCCGGGCCGGTCATCTCCCGCAGCTCGCGCACCACGGCGTCGGCCTCGGCCCGGGGCACGCTCGGCCCGGACCGGATCAACCGCTGGGCGGTCGACGCGGCGACCGACCAGTCCACTGGTGACGGAGGGCCACCGGCGGGCAGGGACCTGGCTGCGTTTCCGGCGTTCACAATCTCGACGCTACCTTGCGTGACGCCCTGATGGCAGCAGCCGACTCAGCGGCATCCGCAGCCACGCAGCGCGGCGGCGACGGCGTCGAGCGCGGCCCGCCCCTGGTCGATCTCGGATCCGTTGGACATCAGGGCGAACGCCAGCACCTTGCCGTCGGCGTCCTGAACGATGCCGGCCAGCGTGTTCACCTTGTCCAGGGTGCCGGTCTTGGCCCGCACGTATCCCTTGCCCGCACTGGAGGCGGCGTCGTTGTACCTATCGGACAGGGTGCCGCTGCCGCCGGCGACCGGCAGCCCGTTCAGCAGCGGCCGCAGCTTGGCCACCCGCGGGTCGCCGCCGCCGTCCGGCCCGGCGGCCACGGTCATGATCGAGCCGAGCAGCTTGGCCGTCACCCTGTCCTGAGTGGACAGTCCACTGCCGTCGGACATGGTCACGCCGGTCAGGTCGAAGTTGTTGCCACGCAGGATGTTCAGCACGCTGCTGGTGGCGCCGGCGAAACTCGCCGGGGCGCCGGCCTGCTTGGCGACCTCGCGGCCGACGGCCTCGGCGAGCACGTTGTCGGAGATCTGCAGCAGGGTGCTGACCATGTCGGTCAGCGGCGGGGACTGCACGCTGCCGAGCACCTTGGCCCCGGCCGGCGCGGTGCCGGCCTTGACCGAGTTCGGGTCCGCCCCGAGCCGCTTGGCGAACTCCTTGGCCGCGTCGACGTCCGGCGAGCCGGTGCGGGGCGGGTCGGTCTGGGTGGGCTTGCTGCGGCCGCCGTCGAGCATGAGCGGCGTCATCGGGGCGACCGAGCCGCCGGCGATGTCGCTGCCCTCCCAGCCCGGCGCCATGGGATCCCCGGTGTAGCGGCTGCTGTCGAACAGCACCTTGGTCACGGGGCCGCCCGCGGCCTGCTTGACCTGCTTGACGAGGTCGTCGAGGTGCGCGGCGCCGGGGTAGACGCTCTCCTTGCCGTCCGGCAGGGAGGACAGTGTCGGGTCGCCGCCGCCGACCAGGATCACCGAGCCCGGCTCGGGCCCGGCGACCACGGTGGTGGTGAACCGGAACTGCGGGTCCAGCGACAGCAGCGCGGCCGTCATGGTCAGCAGCTTGCCGGACGAGGCGGGCGTCAGCGGCGTGGTCGAGCCGTGGTCCCACAGCGTCGTGCCGGTCACCGGGTCGACGATCGTGCCGCTCAGCGTGCCCAACGCCGGCGACGAGGCCGGGCCGGCCAGCGCGGCGGCGAGGCCGGCGGCGGACGGCGTCGGCGGATTGCTCAACGGCTTGATCAGCAGGTTCGGGGCCGACGGGGAGGGCGGCGGCGAGGTGGGGGTGGTCGTCGCGCCGCCGAAGCCGAGGGCCTGCACCACGCCGGGCGCGCCGAACCAGATGCCGGCGCCGAGCACGAGCACCAGCACGATGGCGAGGCCCACCAGCGCCGGCTTGCGGGACCGACGCGTCGCGACCGGCTCGTCCTCCTCGGACGTCCGCGGCGGCGGTGGCAGCTGCGGCGCCGGCTGCGGGACGTCGTCGCCCAGCTCCGGCCGGCCGGCGGCGGGCGGGCGCGGCACTTGCACGCGCACGGTCGGCGTGTTGTCGCCGAGGGGCATGTCGGCCGGGTTCGGCAGCTGCACCGTCGGCGGGTCGAGCCGGGCCCGGTCGTTGTCCACCGGCATCGAGACCGTGTCCTCGAGCGGGGACACCGGCGGCTCGGCCTTGGTGTGGACGTCGGCCAGCCTGATCACGAGCGTGTCAGGTTCCTTCTCCCGCGGCGGCGGCTTCGGGAACTGCGTGGTCGGCGGGACCGGCGGCCGCTGCCGGGTCGGTGGCTGCTGGTTCGATGGCCGCTGGTTCGGCCGTGGCGGCTGGCCGCCCAGCCTGGGTGGCGGTCCGGCCGGCTTCGGCGGTTGGGAAAGCGGCGGCTTCGGGGGTGCGACCGATCGCGGCGGTCCGACCGGCGGCTTGGGCGGCGCTGGCGGCGAAACCGGCAGCGCGCCCGGCGGCCTCGGCGGCTTGGGCGGTTGCGCGGACGGTTGTTTGGGCGGCTGTTGGGGCGGCTGTTGAGGTGGAGGTCCGGCCGGCGGCTTGACCGGCAGCGCGGTCGTCGCTTCCGCCGGCCGCACGATCGGCTTCGGCGGCTGACCAGGGGAAACCGGTGGCCGACCGGTCGGCTTCGGCGGCTGGCCAGGCGGAATCGGGGGGTGAGCGGTCGGCTGTGGCGATTGCGGCGGTCGAGCTGGCGGCGCCGCCAGCTTCGATGTCGGCGGCTCCACCGGCCTCGTCGGCTGAACCGGCCGCGTGGTCGGCGGCTCCACCGACGTCGAGGACTCCGGCGACGTGGCCGGCGGCACCGGCCTGGTGACCGGCGGCTCCGCTGCCTTCGGGGGCTCGACCGGCGTGGCCGACGGTACCGGCCTCGTGATCGGAGGCTCGGACGGCTTCGCCGACTGGAGCGGAGGCTCGGCCGGCTGAACGGGCGCCGAGGCCGGCGGGTCGGCCGGTTCAGCGGACTCCACCGGCCGGTCCGGCGACGCGGTCACCGGCTCCGCTGTCGCCGCCGGCGGGACCACGGCTTCGGGCTCCGGCTCGGCGGGCTCCTCGGCCTCCGAGGCCGAAACCGTCGCCGAGGGCGTCGGGAGCGACACCGGCACGACCGGCTCAAACGCCCACGAGGGCTTCGCGGTCGTCTCGGCGGGCTCAACGGGCGCCGAGGACTCCACAGAATCGGCGGCCGGAGCCGCCGGCAGCGGGACCGGTTTCGTGGGATCCACGGTCAGCTCGGCGACCGGCGTGGGCGCTGGGGATTCGGCCGGTTCATCGGCGGCCAGGTCCACAGGCGGCGCGGCCGGTGTCACGGATTCCGCGGCCGGCTTGGGAGACTCGGCCTCCCCATCGGCCGCAAGGTCCGCCTCGACAGCGTCCGCGGTCGACGAGACCGAAGACTTGGACTCGGCGGCCTCAGGAGACTCGGCCCCCTCATCGGCCGCAAAGTCCGCCTCGACGGCGTCCGCAGGCAACGAGACCGAAGACTTGTCCTCAGCGGTCCCAGGAGATTCAGCCGCGAGGTCCGCCTCGACGGCATCGGCGGGCGGCGAGACCGAAGACTTGGACTCGGCGGGCTCGGGAGATTCGGCCGGAGGTTCCGCCTCCGCCGGGGCCGGTTCCACCGGACTCGGGGCCGGCTCCGCCGATTCGGCGGCCGGCGAGGGCTGCGGGGACTCGGCGACCGGAGGCTCCTCCCCCGCTGCCACGGGTTCCGCGACCGACTCGGCCGATTCCGCGGAATCAGCCGACTCAGCGGCCGGAGGCTCCTGCTCCGAGTCCGATGCCGGGTCCGATGCCGCGAGCTCCGGTTCCGGCTCCGAGGGCGGCGCGGCCGAGTCGGCCGGCGACGCCGTCTCGGTCGAGGACTCCGCGACCGGCTCGTCCGGAACCGGTTGCGGCTGCGCGGCCTCCTCCTCGGATTCCGCTGCTCGGGCTTCCGATTCGCCGGAAGGCGCTTCCGATTCGTCGGACGGCGATGCCGGCCCCGAGGCCCCCTCGACCACCTCAGGCTCCGAGGACTCCGCAGCGGACGCCGCCGGCTCGGCCGCCGGCGTCACGGCCTCAGCGGACTGCTCGGCCGGCTCATCCGATTCCGCCGGCTCCGTGGACTCCGCCAAGGCCTGCGACGCGGGCTCCTCCGGCGTCGGCTCCGGGTCACCCTCCGCGACTTTCACCCCATCGAGTGACACCGAATCGGCGTCCGGCCACTGCGGCGCCGCGGTGTCGTCGTCGGCGTCCGGCCAGCCGGGCTGGTCGGCCCCACCTGCGGCGACGGCCTCCTCCGGGGCGCCGTCCGCCGGCTGGCTCGGCCACTCGGGCGCCGATGGGCCGGATTCGGGCACAAAGTCCTCCTCGACGGGGTCCGTGGCCGACACGGACCAAACTCACACAGCTCACCGGCCACACGGATGCCGGAGACGCACGACTTGTGGTCCACACTAGTGGCGTAACCGGAGTGCCAACCCCGACGCCGGGCGCCGCCGCTGGAGCGGGCCCGCGTTAAGAGGCGAAACGAGCGAGGACAGTGGAGTTCGACGTCACCATCGAGATCCCCAAGGGTGTTCGGAACAAGTACGAGGTCGACCACAAGACCGGCCGCATCCGGCTGGACCGGACGCTGTTCACGGCGACCCAGTACCCGGCCGACTACGGCTTCGTCGACGACACGCTCGGCGAGGACGGGGACCCGTTGGACGCCCTCGTGCTGGTCCAGGAGCCGACGTTCCCGGGCTGCCTGATCCGGGCCCGCACGATCGGCATGTTCCGGATGACCGACGAGAAGGGCGGCGACGACAAGCTGCTCTGCGTGCCGGCCGACGACGTGCGGTCCGAGCACCTGCGCGACATCCACCACCTCAACGAGTTCCACAAGCTGGAGATCCAGCACTTCTTCGAGGTGTACAAGGACCTGGAGCCGGGCAAGAGCGTCGAGGGCGCGACCTGGGTCGGCCGCACCGAGGCCGAGGCCGAGGTCAAGCGCTCCTACCAGCGCTACAAGGACGCCGTCGCCAGCGGCGAGATGGAGCCCTTCGCCAAGCACTGAGTTGACATCGAAGAAGGGGCCTTCCGCGTGCGGAAGGCCCCTTCTTTCCGTCGGCCCAGCTCACTCCATGACTGGCATCAGCGGGCGCTCGTCGGCGTCCTCGCCCTCGGCGGCGCGCTGCAGGCCGGACTTGGTCGACAGCGGCACCTCCCGCAGGAACCAGACCAGCACGAACGCGATCACCGTGGTGATCCCGCCGACCACGAACACCGTGTCCATGGCGGACGAGAAGCCCTCCAGCAGCGGCCGCGCCAGCCGGGCGTCCAGCAGCTGGATGAACGAGGTGTTCTCCAGGTCGATGGTGCTGCCCCCACCGGCCAGCCCCTTGAGGAAGCCGGCGTTGGCCGGGTTGGCCAGCACCTTCGGGTCCTGCGTGGCGGCGATGAAGGCCGGGTCGGTCCGCGCGCTCTGGAACGCGCTGCCGATCCGGTCGCCGACCACCCCGAACAGGATGGACAGCGAGATCGCCGTGCCGGCGGTGCCGCCGATGCCGCGGAAGAAGGTAGCGGACGCGGTGGCCACGCCCATGTCCTGCGGGGCGGCGACGTTCTGGATGGCCAGCACCAGGGTCTGCATGCACAGGCCCAGGCCGACGCCCATCAGCGCCATCACGAAGCCGGCGTACACCAGGCTGGTGTCCGGGGTGAGCCCGCTGAACAGGAACAGCGCGGTCGCCATGGCGGCGGTGCCGATGATCGGCAGCACCTTGTAGCGGCCGGTCCGGGCGATCACCTGGCCCGAGCTCAGCGACGAGACCGTGATGCCGACCATCAGCGGCAGCGTGAGCAGGCCGGCGTTGGTCGGCGTCTCACCCTTGACGATCTGCAGGTACAGCGGCAGCGCGGCCAGGCCGCCGAACATGCCCATGCCGACGATGAAGTTGAGGATGTTGGCCAGGCTGAACACCGTGTTGCGGAACAGCCGGATCGGCAGCAGCGCGGAGTCGCCCATGCGCCGCTCGACCAGGATGAACGCGACGATGCCGATGGCCCCGATGGCGAACATCGTCAGCGACCCGAGTGAGCCCCAGCCCCACTCCTGGCCCTGCTCGGCCACGATCAGCAGCGGCACGACACCCAGGGCCAGCGTCACCGCGCCCCAGTAGTCGACCTTCTGCTCGACGCGGCGGTGCGGCAGGTTGAGCACCCGGCTGACCACGACCAGCGCGATCACGCCGATCGGGATGTTGACCAGGAACACCCAGCGCCAGCCGTCCACGCCCAGCAGCGTCGGCAGGCCGGCGAAGAAGCCGCCGACCACCGGGCCGGCCACGCTGGACAGGCCGAACACGGCCAGGAAGTAGCCCTGGTACTTGCCCCGCTCGCGGGCCGGGATCATGTCGCCGACGATGGCGAAGGCCAGCGACATCAGGCCGCCGGCGCCGACGCCCTGCAACGCGCGGAACGCCGCCAGCTCGTACATCGACGTGGAGATGCCGGACAGCACGGAGCCGACCAGGAAGATGGAGATCGCGGCCAGGTACATCGGCTTGCGGCCGTAGATGTCGGACAGCTTGCCGTAGAGCGGCGTCGCGATGGTCGAGGTGATCAGGTATGCGGTGGTGGCCCACGCCTGCAGCGTCTGGCCGTGCAGCTGGTCGGCGATGGTGCGCATGGCCGACGAGACGATCGTCTGGTCCAGGGCGGCCAACAGCATGCCCAGCATCAGGCCCGAGATCACCGTCAGGATCTGGCGCTGGGTGAACCCCCCACCGCTGACGCCGGCGCTCGGCGCCGCTGTCGAAGCGGTCTGTGACATTACTTCTCCCCTCCCACGCCCGCCTTGTCGGCGAACGCGGCGATGAACGCCGGCAGATGGCTCTCGTAGTCGGTGATGAACCGCTCGAACAGCTCGGCGAACCGAGCCCGGTCGCCATCGGGCCAGTGTTTGATCATTTGTGCGATCTGCGCGTTGCGCCGACCGCGCATGTCCGCGAGCAGGGACAGGCCCTGCTCAGTCGCGGCCAGGACGGTCGCCCGCCCGTCCTGCTTGTCCACCTGGCGCTCCACCAGACCCGCCTTGACCAGCTGCGCCACCTGGCGGCTGATCGTGGACGGGTCGGAGCGCACCATCTCGGCCAACGCCCCCGACCTGCGCGGACCGTGCTCCGCCAGCGTTGCCAGCAGCATGAACGTGGGCCGGTCCATGCCGGCCTTGCTGCCGGAGGACGTCACGCAGGCCAGCAGCTTGTGCAGGCGGGCGATCGACATCCCGATGCCGTCGGCCACCGCCAGCTCGTCCGGCGCGATCTCGTCCAGCGGAACCACGGGGCTCCCCCCTGTTGCTTGCGTCATCCAAGTAGTTGCCGAGTACAAGCATGCATCTCGCGCCGATGTCTTAGCAAATGAAATAATCTGTGAGCTCGGTCATGGGGTCCGGGCTAAGTTACTGTCGAGTAGCATCGGTCCCATGAGCACTGACTACGCACTCATCGGCGAGGGCATGAAGACGGCCGTGCCCTGGGTCGGCAGCAACGGCGTGGAGTTCGAGCACGTGGGACCGGACAAGGTCGTGGCGACCATCGCCGACGACGCCCGTCAACACAACCACGTCGGCGGCCTGCACGCCGCCATGATTTTCGGCATCGGCGAGACCGCCTCCGGCGCGCTGCTGCTGGCCGCGTTCGCCGAGCAACTGGGCCGGGCCACCCCGCTCGTGGTCACCGCCGAGATCTCCTATCGCAAGGTGGCGCTAGGGCCGCTGCGAGCGCAGGCCGTGCTCGGCCGGGACACCGCCGAGGTGATCGCCGAGCTCGACGCGGGCGAGCGCCCCGAGTTCCCGGTGCACGTGACCATCACCAACGCCGACGGCGTGCTCACCACCGAGCTCACCGTGCTGTGGACCCTGCGGCCCAACCGGTCGTGACAACTGTCATGGCCGAGCTCGATCGTCCGGCACCCGTGCGGGCGGCCCGGCGTTCGTAGCGTTTCGGCCATGACGACGACGCAGCAGATCGCAGCCGGCCGGACGCCCGAGTCGGGCCGGGTGCAGAGCCCGCTGAGCAGCCTGCTGTCCCTGGTCCTGGACATCGGCCTGCCCCTGGGCGCCTACTACCTGGCCAAGGGCGTCTTCGGCCTGGACGTGATCACCTCGCTGATCGTCAGCGGCCTGGCGCCGGCGGCGCGCACCATCTGGACCACGGTGCGGTCCGGCCGGCCCGACCAGTTCGCGCTCGCGGTGCTGATCGTGACGCTGGTCAGCATCCCGATCACGCTGCTGACCGGGTCGCCCACCTTCATGCTGGCCAAGGAGGGGCTCGGCACCGCCACGCTGGGCATCTACATCGGCGTGATGGCGCTGCGCCGGCAGCCGGTGATGAGCGCCGCCTTCAAGCCGTTCATGGCCAACAGCGCCAAGAAGGCGGCGGCCTGGGATTCGCTGGTCGCCGGCTCGCCCGAGTTCCGCGCCCACCTGGTGCGGGCGAACCTGGTGTGGGCCGTCGGTTTTGTGCTCGAGGTGGCGCTGCGGCTGACCATCGTGTTCACGCTGCCGTTCGACACCGCGGTGTGGGCCACCAACTTCCCGCTGTTCATCGCCATCGTCGGCTGCTCCGTCGTGCAGCGCCGCTGGCTGGTCCCGGCGGCCATCATGGTCCACCTCGCCGCCGGCGAGAAGTGAGCTCCCTCAACGGAAAACGGCCCGGCCGCCGATGGCCGGGCCGTTTCGCGTCAGCGGCTCAGGTCACGACCCGGATGGTCCAGAAGTCCGAGGAGAGCGACCGCTCGGTCAGGTAGGCGTACGGCATCGTGAAGTGGCCCTGCTGACCCCAGCCGCTGCCCCACGAGTTGCGCACCAGGAAGCGCCGGCTGGCGTCGTCGTAGCCGACCGCGAGCACCGCGTGGCCGCCGAGCAGCTGCTCCGACGGGCCGGGCATCGGGACCACGCCGTTGTCGGCGACCTGCTGGCTCTCGAAGCTCTCGTAGACGCTGAAGCCGAAGACGAACGGGTAGCCCGCGGCCAGGCAGCCGCGCAGCTGGTCCAGGGTCGTCACCACCCGCTGGTAGGTGGTCACCCGGTTCTTCAACGCGTCCTGGTAGCAGGCGTCGGTCGGCTTGGTCGCCTCGCGGGAGCCGGCCGGGAAGTGGCCGTTGGCGTCGGCCGGGATCGCCTCGTAGGGCCACTCGGTCTCCGGGCAGACGCCCTGCTTGGCCACGCTCTTCACGCCGTCGCGGATCTGCGCCCCGGAGTCCGTGCCGATGCTGCCCTCCATGGCCCGCTCGTTGTAGTAGATGAACAGGCGTGACGGCATGAAGTCGGCGAGGCCCTGCTTGCGCAGCGCGAACTCGAAGGCGCCGGCGATGGCGTTGGCGGTGCAGCTGCCGATCTGGCCCTGGTCGTAGCAGGCGGGCAGGCCGGCCCGCAGGTCGGTCTTGGCCGGCAGGTTGGCGACCGCGGCGCGGGGCGCGGCGTACACGTGGTCCCTGGCGTCAGGAAGGTCAGGAATCCATCCGTAGCGGGCGACGCTCCTCGGTGTCGGACTGGTCATGGTGATGTCCCTCCTAGGGCCCGCCGATATCCGGCGGGGTACCGCTGACAGGAGCATCGGCGCCGGTCGTCGATACGAAACTCGGCCGTTGGAGTGGAGGGGAGGGAAATCACCCGAACACACCAAGGGGCGCCCAACGGAATGCGATCTCCGTGGGCGCCCCTCGTCGTTTATCCCGTTTATTCCGGCACTCTCACGCCGGCGGCAGCCACCCCGCGAAGACCCGCCGGACCAGCGTCGGCAGCAGCCCTGAGCTGGCCCGACGGTGCGCGCCGACGCGGCCCCGGTGCGAGGTCGCCGGCTGCTGCGGCGCGTTCGGCGGCCGGTTCGCCGACCGGGTGCGATCCGGGAACGCGTGCACGATGATCTGCACTCGGTCGTGTGACCCGTCACGCTGCGGTGGCGGTTCTACACTCAAAGTCGGTCCTCTCTCGGCGACGACATGGGGAAGGGCTGATCCGCCGCGGTTCCTGCTGCCACAGGACCGCGGCCTTTTTCGGTGCGGGAATCATGCTCCCGTCACCGCCCCCTGACACGAGAGGTTGATCCTCGACCGCCCGATCATCGACGACCGGTCGCCCCCGATCGACGAACGGCACCCAGGTATCGTCCCTCATGATCGTCGAAACGCTTTGTTTCACACTATCGAGTGACTCAAGAGTTACGCGCAGATGCACGTGCGCGCGAAACTCCACAAGTCCCGCACGTCACGACACTAACGAGTGTCCCTCAAATGAGGGCTTCCGTGACCCCGCCGCCAGCGCCCCCTTTGCCCACCGCCTCGCCCCGCCGGCCGGCCCGGACGCACCCCGCAGTCCTCTCCGGACACCCCTACCCCCACCTCTCGCGACCGGCCAGCCCCACCCCGCCATAGAAAACCTTTGCCGCAGACCGGGCCTGGCCCACCCGGCGCCCGACCCTCATCGCCCCACCACCCGAGTCGACACATACCCCTTGATCGCCATCCCATGGGTGCAGCCCACCGTCGATACCGAGCATGGAAACCCACTCCGCCATTGACACCTCGCCCCCAACGACCTCACACAATTTGCCCAATAGCAAGGACCCGCTCGCCACCGACAGCCGCCGGCCACCACCCCGCCAGCTCCGCCCCCGAAGCCACCCGAACAGGATTTCGCCGACCTTCGACGGTTAAGGGGGTAACAGAACCGCGTCACTCCGAGCCATGACGGCTCCCGCGGCCGGCAGCCCTGGTTAACTTCACCCGGCCGGTCGTCGAACGTTCATTTCAGCGCGGGCGTACCTAGCCCATAACCGCGCTGACTTGGCGTCCCGCCGCCGCCACGTCAAGCATCACCCTGCAGGAGTCGCGATGCCAGGCAGTCGACCCACCTCCCACGGAGTCCGCTGTCAGCACACCGCAGAGAATACGTGTTTTTCGCGCCGGGCCAACGCGCTCCCACGTCCGCCCACAAAGTGTGGCGCCACGCCCAAAGACGGCCGGCAACCTCGACACAATCTCGCCCTAAATACGACGCTGGTCGTACGAGCCAACCGATCGCTCACCAGAGTTCGACAGTCCGTGACCAGTCGACTCTTCCGGGCGATGGCCACGCTCCCGCCGCCAACTGTCCACTATGGTCAGAAAGGCGACCGAAGCCCAGGTCATGACCGCTCTCGCCAGTACGGCGAGCCGAGCTGACCGGCCCCACCCGGCAACGGTAAGTTGTCCACCCGCCACGTTCCCGCATCATGACCTGGAGAACCACATGTCTGCTTTCCTGACCGCCCCCCAGTCCACCCGCTCCGGCGGCGAGGGTGGCAGCAACGGCGGGAAGTGAGCCGATCTCGTGCGGCTGGCCACCGTCCCCGGCGGCCAGCTACACGAGGTCCAGCCTCACTCCCGCCCGAACATCAGCAGGCACGTTGCGGGCCATGAGCGAGATCTCCATCTGCCCCGCGTTGTTCTCCGTGCACTTCAGCTCGTAGTCGTCAACCCCACGACGCAGCCCCACCACCTCATACCGCGGCCGATACCCAGCCGGCAAGACAATCACGTATCGCATCACCGGCAGTACCTTCACAAACTTGCGCACAAACTCGTCAGCCTCAACCCTCTTCATGAACGGCGCAGACTTCTGCGGCCACCGCATCTCGAATAACATACTAATCTCACTACCCCGCACCGCCGGCTCGCTAAAATGCACAAGGACTTCAATCGACCCATCCGGCATCCATGAGCTCGTGACATCAGAACGAGTTCCGCCCTCGTGTCCAACCTCGGCACTTCTCACGTCGATAGTGACCTTTCGACGGAGCCGCTCCGGCCAGCCACGCCAACTCACCCTCTCCCAGAAGCTGAAGAAATCCAGCAGATTGCAGGCGACGATCGCGGTGCAGGCCACACGTTCGTAGCTGTCGCCGTTCTCCGACAGAACCACCAGGTGGTCCCACTCGGTGATCGTCCAGGCGTGCCGGTGTCGCTTCTTCAACTGGTCGCAGTAGTGCTGGAGGAGGCGACGGTCCTGCTCCGACACGCGGTGGGCCTCCGCCTTGGCCGCGACCAGCAGGATGAACAGCCCGAGGATGCCCAGCAGCACCGCGACCACCGCCGCTGCCTTGATCATCGGGGAGCCGAGCAGGCCGCTCAGCAATCCGCCCAGCGACAGGATCCCGAGCACGCCCTCGACCACGCCGATCACACCGGCCGACAGAACGTGATCCTGCAACCAGGTGAGAAATCCGTTGAGCATGGACGTCCGCTGACGTCGTCCAGTGTGCCTATGGGGCCGTGCCGCCCCGGTTTCGATCTTGGGGGTAGCCATTGTGTTGCCCCCTCTTCCACTCAGCGCTCCAGTCCGCCGCCTTCCCCAGACGACGCCCCGGCAGCGGCACCCAGGTGGACCGCACGGAACAGTTCGACTATCGCACGATCAATCCCCCCGTGGCATAACATCTTCGACGCCCGCAGATAGCGAATGCACATCCCCGCCACCCACCGCTGAATTCAGCGAACCTCAGCCGCACACCACTGATCACCCAAGTGGCCCATTCCACCCAGCCGCAAGTCCCCCAGCAAAGACGAGCCCACACAGCGCACTAGAACAAGCGCCGCCAAGCACAAGAAACCAGGCCCCAAGGACCCAAGACCCAAGGACCTCTCAGGCAGAGCCCACCCAGGAAGCAGGGAAGCAGGCCCACCCCCGCCGCCAAGCGAAGCAAGCCCTAGACAACGCCAAACGCAGCAACCCCAAGCACCGGCGAGCGAAGCGAAGCCCTCCCTCGGCAATGGCGAGCGCCAGCAAGCCGAGCCCCCACAGGCGAGCGAAGCAAAGCCGCCCCTCGGCAATGGCGAGCGCAGCGAGCCGAGCCGCCAGTCGGGGCGACGGCGAAGCCGAGCCCCGACGGGGGGTGCAGGGGGGCGAAGCCCGCCCTGCCTTGGGGTCTGGGGCGAGAGCCCCAGTGTGAAACGCCGAGACCCCCAGGTCTGCTGCGAAGCACAGACATGGGGGTCCCAGGGTCGAGCCGCCTGTCGGAATCGAACCGACGACCTGCTCATTACGAGTGAGCTGCTCTGGCCGACTGAGCTAAGGCGGCGTGGTGCGTGACCACTATAGCGGGCGGGGTGGGGTGGGTGCGCTGGGGTTGGGGGGCGGGTGGGGTGATGGGGGTCTCATCCGGGCGGGTTCGCTCGTTCGCGGTAACAGCGGGGGCGTTACCTGCGGTTACGTGTGTCGTTAGGTCCTACGTGATGCCGGTCTCAGGGGCCGGGGCATGAGGAGGGTGCTGCTGATGCGAGGTCGACCGCCGCTCGCCTTGGCTTTGCCGGCTGCTGTCGCCTTGCTGGCGGTGGGTGCTGGCCCGGCGTTTGGGGTGCCGACGACGACGCCGGTGCCGGGTCCGGTGGATCCGGGCCAGCCGCCGGCGTCGGCGGCGAACGGGCCGCAGCCGCTGGGGCACGCGGTGGGGGATGCGGGTGGGGGCTTGGCGGTGGTTCGGCTGTTGCCGAATTCGACGCCGACGACTTCGATCTTGCCGGGGTTGCAGGACGAGTTGCCGAAGCAGCCGGCGGCGGAGGCGGGGTTTGGCCTGTCGAGCGCGCAGGCGAACTCGGAGGCGTATCTGTCGTATGAGCGGGCGATCGCGCAGGCGTCGCCGTTGGGGTTCGCGGTCGGGGGCAACGCCCCGCAGACGCCGGGGTCGTTGGCGCAGACGGCGTTGCCGGACAATCCGCAGCCGTCGACGGGTGGTTTGACGCCGCCGGCGACGCCGTTGGATTCGCTGTTGAAGGTGGGTCTGCTCAACGGCAGCGTGCATGCCCGCTGGAGCGAGACGACGGGCCCGTGTGTGGACACGATCGCGGACGCGCAGACGTCGTTGGCGGATCTGTCGGTGTTGAACGCGATTCCGAATCTGCCGAACGTGACGGACCTGACGGGCTTGATCAATCCGAGCGGCCAGCTGGATCAGGCCACGGCGAACCAGGTCGTGGATTCGCTGAAGACGATGACGGCTCCGTTGAGCCAGCTGGGCGGCTTGTTGTCGGGCAAGGCGACCTCGGACGGCCTGGGGTCGTTGGTGAGCCTGCCGAACACGTTGAGCTCTCGTTCCGTGGTGAAGCTGGTGGACATCCCGGGCTCGCCGAACAAGGCCGTGCAGTCGACGTCGACGATGCAGGTGGCCAGCGTGCGGATTCTCGCGGGCACGCCGATGGAGTTGGACGTCAACGTGGTGAGCCAGCCGACGTTGCAGGTGACGTCGACGGGGGACGCGAAGACCTCGACGGTGGCCTACACGGCCCCGGTGTTGCAGGTGGTGCAGGGCGGCAGGTCGCTGGGCACGCTGGACGCGGCGAATCCGAAGCTGGATGTGCCGGTGGGGGTGCCGCTGCCGGGCGCGGACCAGTTGGGCAAGCTGCCGATCATCGGTGATCTGCTGCCGAACGGCAGTGCGCTGCCGGCGGGCCTGAAGAAGATCGACATCGGCGTGCTGCGGTTGCAGATCGCCGAGTTGGACCAGAAGACGCAGGAGATCAAGGGCCAGCCGTTCGACGGTTTCCAGCTGGGCGCGACGGCTCGGCTGCTGGATCTTCAGGTGCTGCCCACGGACGCGCTGGGCCTGCCGAACCTGCCGTCGGCGTTGGCGCAGGTGACGTTGGGCGAGCAGGTGGCTCGGGCGGTGGCGCCGACCGGCGGCGTGGTGTGCGGGTCGACGACGCCGGGCGCGCCGACGACGAACCCGGCCCCGCAGGGCTCGCCGCCGCTGGCTTACACGAACGCGGCGTACGCGGCGATCCCGTTGTTCTGGACGGGCACGGCGTTGCTGCTGACCGGGGTGGTGGTGGTCGCGGCGCTGCCGTATCGCCGGCAGCGCCGCAACCACAACGGCTGACTCAGATGTCGAGGGCGAGCTTGATCCGGTCGGGTCGCAGGACCCGCAGGATCGCCTCCATCAGGTAGTAGTCGGCGTACGGGAGCCCGATCTCGATGCCGTCCTCGGCCGGCCGGTTCCGGGTGCCGCGGGCCAGGATGGCGTCGGCCCGCGTGGACTTGGTGGTCAGGCTCGACCGGCCGAGCGCGTCGAGGAACCGCAGCGCGGCGGCCTCGTAGCGCGGGTTGCCGGTCAGCTTGGCCAGGTCGAGCAGGCCCGCCGCGTTGACGGTGGCGGCCGACGAGTCCTTGATGTCGTTGGGCGCCAACGGCGACCGGTAGTCCCACACCGGGATGTAGTCGTCGGTGATGTGCTGGATGGTCCAGTCGGCCAGCCGCCGGGACACGTCGAGGAAGGCCCGGTCGCCGGTGCGGTGGTACATCCGCGCGAAGCCGTACACGCCCCACGACTGGCCGCGCGACCAGCACGAGGTGGCGCTGTAGCCCTGCACGGTGTTCTGCCCGATGGGCACGCCGGTGTCGGGGTCGAAGTCGAACACGTGGCACGTGGTGTTGTCCGGCCGCACCATGTGCTTGGCCGCGGTCTTGGCGTGCGCGACGGCGATGTCCTGGTATTTGCTGTCCCCGGTGACCTTGGTGGCCCAGCACAGCAGGTCCAGGTTCATCATGGTGTCGATGATCATCCGGCCGGCGTTGTCGGGCGTGCCCAGCGCGCCCCAGGCCCGGATGAACTGGCCCTTGTCGTTGAACCGCTTGATCAGTTCGCCCGCCGCGACCAGCGCGCCGTCCCGCCAGGACGTGTCGCCGGTGAGGTGGAAAGCGGTTACCCACGACGGCTGGAACAGGAAGCCGAGGTCGTGGTCGGTGTTCTTGGTCTGGCGCGGGGCCAGCTTCAGCGCCCACGACTCGGCCAGCTGCCGGAAGAAGTCGTCGTTGGTGTCGAGGTAGGCCATCCACAGCTGGCCGGGCCAGAAGCCTCCGACCCAGCTGCCGTCGGCGGCGGTCGTGTACTTCTCGAACCTGGTTCCGGTCGGGAAGGCCGTCACCGTGGGCGCGACCGCGCGCAGCTTGGCGACGGCGTAGTCCATGGTGCGGCGCAGGTTGCCGATGCCGGCGGTGTCGGCGGTGGCGACGGCGGGTGTGGCGACCAAGGCTCCTCCAGCGGCGACAGCAGCTCCGGCGATCAGGGATCTACGCGACAGAGACATCAGGGCACCATCCATCCGAGCACGGGGGTGGACTGCAGGTAGACGAGCACGCACAGGACCAGCAGGAGGCCGATGCTCCAGCCGAAGACGCGACGGAACAGCTCGCCTTCCTTGCCGACAAGGCCGACCGCGGCGGTGCCGATGGCGAGGTTCTGCGGCGAGATCATCTTGGCCATCACGCCGCCGGAGCTGTTGGCCGCGCCGAACAGGATCGGGGAGGCGCCCAGCTGGTGCGCGGCGGCGAACTGGGAGCCGCCGAGCAGGGTGTTGGAGCCGACGTCGGTGCCGGTGATGGTGACGCCGAACCAGCCGACGACCGGCGAGAGGAAGGCGAAGAAGGCGCCGGCGCCGGCCAGCCAGAAGCCGAGCGTGGTGATCTGCCCGGACAGGTTCATCACGTACGACAGCGCGAACACGGCGAGGATGGCCAGGATCGCCCAGCCGAACTGCCGCACGGTCCGGCCGTAGATGCGGACCGCGTCCCCGATGCCGACCTTGAGCACGATCAGCGAGAGCAGGCCGGAGACGAGCAGCAGGGTGCCGGTGGCGCCGAAGAAGTTGAGGGTGTAGTTGGTGTCGACCTTCTTGCCGGCGGCGTTCTGGATGCTCAGGCCGGGCCAGGCGAACTTCCAGACGATGGTGTTGAGGGCGGCCTTGATCGGCGCGATCTGGGCCAGCGAGAAGACCACCACGATGATCGCGTACGGGCTGAACGCCTTGATCACGTCGGCCCGGCTGTCGCGCACCTCGTCGCCGCCGGTCACGGTGGCCACGCCACCGCCGCCTCCCCCGCCGCCGCCGGCGGTCACCGACGCGGTGGCCGGCTGCCAGACCCGCACCAGCAGCAACAGGGCGCCGGCCGAGACGACCGCGGCCAGGATGTCGCACAGCTGGTAGGACAGGTAGCTGGAGACCAGGAACTGGGTGATGCCGAAGCTCAGGCCGGCGACCAGCGCGGCCGGCCAGCACTCGCGCACGCCCTTGCGGCCGTCGGCGATGTAGAGCAGCACGAACGGCACGATCGCGGCCAGGAAGCACACCTGCCGGCCGGCCATGGCGCCGAACTGGTCCACCGGCAGGCCGCTGATCGGGCCGAGAGCGGTGATGGGGTTGCCCAGGCCGCCGAACGCGACCGGCGCGGTGTCGGCGACCAGGGTCAGCGCGGCCGCCTTGAGCGGGTTGACGCCCAGCGCGATCAGCATGACCGAGCAGATCGCGACCGGGCTGCCGCCGCCGGCCAGGGCCTCCAGCAGCGCGCCGAACGAGAACGCGATCACGATGGCCTGCACCCGCGAGTCCTCGCTGACCGAGCTGAAGGCCCGGCGCAGCACCTCGAAGTGCCCGCTGTGCACGGTCAGGTTGTAGACCCAGATCGCGTTGAACGTGATCCACAGGACCAGCAGCACGCTGTTGGCCATGCCGAACAGGCCCGCGTCCAGGGTCTGTCCGATCGGCATGCCGAAGCCGGCCACGGCGATCACGATGGAGATGGCCAATGCCGCGATGCCGGCCCAGTGGGCCTTCCACTTCAGCCCGCCGAGCAGCACGAGCACCGCGAACAGGGGGATCAGCGCCAACAACGCGGACAGCGTGAGCGAGCCGGCCGGGTCGAGGGTCTGTCTGAACACTTCTCACCGCCTTTTTCCCAGGTTGGAGCCCGAATGGAGACCGGACCCCGTAACCGGCGGCGGTGGCCACGGGGGCTCTTGTTCCGTGGGACGGAACGTAGTTCCATAAGTGGCGACATCGTGTCATCTGCTCGCAACATCCGCCAGGGGTCAACCGCCGCTGCCCCCGCTAGCCCAGCAGGAGCACCACATGGAGGTCAGGCACCACACCAACCCTTCCCAGCTGCGTGGTTTCGACACCACCCAGCTGCGGGAGAACTACCTGGTGGAGGACCTGTTCCGGACCGGAGAGGTGCGCACGGTCCTCACCCACGCGGACCGGGTCGTGCTCGGCGGCGCGGCGCCGGCGCCCGGCCAGCCGCTGACGCTGCCCAATCCGGAGCAGCTGCGGTCGACGTCGTTCCTGGAGCGCCGCGAGATGGCCGTGGTCGTGGTCAGCGGCGCCGGCAGCGTCGTGGTCGACGGCGACAAGCACGAACTGGGCCACCGCGACTGCCTCTACATCGGCCGGGGCGCGGTGGACGTGCAGTTCCACGCCGGCGACTCCGAGACCCACTTCTACCTGTTCTCGGCCACCTCGCACGCCAGCTACCCGACCGCGGTGGCCCGGTTCGACGAGGTGGAGTTCGCCCAGCTCGGCGAGCAGTCCACGGCCAACGTCCGCGAGCTGCGCAAGTACATCCACGCCGACGGCATCCGCTCCAGCCAGATCGTGGTGGGTGTGACCAAGCTGGCCGACGGCAGCGTGTGGAACACCATGCCGCCGCACACCCACGACCGCCGCACCGAGTGCTACCTGTACTTCGACCTGCCGGAGAACGACCGCATCGTGCACCTGTGCGGCGAGCCGCAGGAGACGCGCAACATCATCGTGGCCAACGAGCAGGCCGTGGTGTCGCCGAGCTGGTCCATCCACAGCGGCGCCGGCACGCACTCGTACGCCTTCGTGTGGGCCATGGCCGGCGAGAACCAGGCGTTCACCGACATGGACCAGGTCGCCGTGACGGAGCTGCGCTGATGTTCTCGCTCAAGGGAAAGACCGCCCTGGTCACCGGGGCCCGGACCGGCATCGGCAAGGCGATCGCGGTCGGCCTGGCCCAGGCCGGGGCCGACCTGGTGCTGCTCGGGCACAGCCCGGACTTCGCCGAGGTCACGGCCGAGGCGCGGGCCGCCGGCGCCGGCGTGGAGACGATGGTCGTCGACCTGGCCGAGCCGGACGCGGTGGAGCCGGCGCTGGCCGAGCTGCTGGCCCGGCGGGAGGTGGACGTGCTGGTCAACAACGCCGGCATCATCCACCGGCAGCCGGCCGCCGACGTGTCGCTGGCCGACTGGCGGCGGGTGCAGGCGGTGAACCTGGACTCGGTGTTCGCGCTGAGCCAGGCCGTCGGCCGGCAGATGATCGCCCGTGGCTCCGGCAAGATCGTCACGATCGCCTCGCTGCTGAGCTTCCAGGGCGGCATCAACGTCAGCGGCTACACCACCAGCAAGCACGCCGTAGCCGGCCTGACCAAGGCGCTGGCCAACGAGTGGGCCCCGCACGGCGTGCAGGTCAACGCCATCGCGCCCGGCTACATCGAGACCAACAACACCGAGGCGCTGCGGGCCGACCCGGGCCGTGAGCCGGCGATCCGCGGCCGCATCCCGGCCGGTCGCTGGGGCCGGCCCGAGGACCTGGTGGGCGCGGCGGTGTTCCTGGCCTCGCCGGCCTCGGACTACGTCAACGGTCACGTGCTGGTCGTCGACGGCGGGTGGATGTCGCGTTGACCGAGGGCGCGGTCGAGAAGGCCCTGGCCGTGCTGGCGGCGCTCGCCCAGCACTCGCGGATCAGCGAGCTGACCCGGGTCACCGGCTTTCCCAAGTCGACCGTGCACCGGGTGCTGCGCACGCTGGTCGACACCGGTTTCGCGGTGGCCACCGCCGACGGCGACTACCGGATCGGCCCGAAGGTGCTGGTGCTGGCCGGAAATGTGCTGCAACCGGTGGATTCCGTCGAGCGGGCGCGCCCGGTGCTGGAGGCGTTGCAGGCCAGCACCGGGTGCGCCGTGCACTTCGCCATGCTGCTGGGCGACGAGCTCGTCTACGTGGACAAGGTCGAGGGCGGCAAGCCGTATCGGATGGCTTCGCGCATCGGCGGCCGGTTGTTGTTGCACTGCACGGCGATCGGCAAGGCAGTTCTGTCCACAAGGGACATGAACGGGCTGGAGCTGACCGCCCGCACGCCGGGCACGATCACCGACCCGCTGCGGTTGCGCGCGCAGCTGAACCGGGTCCGCAGCTGCGGTTTCGCCTTGGACGAGCAGGAGAACGAGCCGGGGGTGCGCTGTGTGGGGGCGGCCGTGCGCAACCACAACGGGACCGTGGTCGGCGGCTTGAGCGTGTCCACGCTGGCGCTGGAGCACACGCTGCCGGAGCTGATCGCGCTGGGGCCGCGCGTCGTGGCCGCTGCCCGTGATGTCTCCCGCGCGCTGGGGCACACGCATTAGCCTCGACCGATGGCGGTCCACGAGCTGTCCAGAACCGACGCGCGGCGCATCGCCGTGCGGGCTCAACTGCTGGGCAAGTCCCGGCCGGCCGATCTGCACGACGTGGTGCGCGGCCTGACGCTCTTGCAGGTCGACAACACCGCCGCCGTCGCGCCCAGCGCCGACCTGGTGGCCTGGAGCCGGCTCGGCTCCGGCTATTCACCGTCCGAGCTGGCCGGGGCGCTGGCCTCGCGGTCCCTTGTGGACCTGCGGCTGATGATCCGGCCGGCCGAGGACATCGCCCTGTACCGGGCCGAGATGGCCGCCTGGCCCGGCGATGGCCCCGGTTGGCGTCAGCAACAGCACAAGTGGTTGCGGGCCAACGAGATCTGCCGGCAGAACATCCTCAGCCGGCTCGACGTGGAAGGGCCGCTCCCGGCCCGCGCGTTCGAGGACACCTGCGTGGTGCCGTGGAAGTCCAGCGGCTGGACCAACAACCGCAACGTCACGCAGATGCTGGAGTTCATGGTCCTGGCCGGCGATGTCGCCGTGTCTGGCAGCGATGGCGGCCGCCTGTGGGATCTCGCCGAACGCGTCTACCCCGATCAACCCGCCGTGCCGCTGGCCGAGTCGCTGCGCCTGCGCGCCGAGAAACGCCTGCGCTCCCTGGGCATAGCCCGCGCCAAGGGCCCCGAGTGCCCCGTCGAGCCCAACGACGTCGGCGAGGTCGGCGAACCGGCGGTGATCGAGGGCGTGCGCGGGCAATGGCGGGTCGACCCCGCCCAGCTCGGGCAGCCCTTCTCCGGCCGCACCGCCCTCCTGTCGCCGCTCGACCGCCTGGTCTACGACCGCAAGCGCATGACCGAGCTCTTCCAGTTCGACTACCAGCTGGAGATGTACAAACCGGCCGCCAAGCGCCGCTGGGGCTACTACGCCCTGCCGATCCTGTGGGGCGACGAGCTCATCGGCAAGGTCGACGCCGCCGCCGACCGCAAGGCCGGCGTGCTGCGGATCAACGCCGTCCACGAGGACGAGCCCTTCACCAAGGCCATGACCGCCGCCGTGCAGCGGGAGATCAAGGACCTGGCCAAGTGGCTGCAGCTGGAGCTGGCCTGACCTGCCCGAAACCCGCATTCGGTATGTCCCAGAGCTCGCGGAGGTACAGCACTGCCAGCAATCCCCACTACTCTGGGATATCGGGGGTGCCCGAAAACGGCTGGGAGCAAAGCAGCTGGTCAGGGCAGTAGGTCAGCCAGTTCGTCGAGCAATTGCATCACCCGTTCGGCCCGGTCGGGACCGACGGCCTCGGCGATGGTGGCGTCGGCGGGACGGCCGGCTCGGCGCATGATGGCCTGGTTGGCGATCTCGGCCAGGGTGAGGCGGGTGCGGCGGCGGTCCTGGGGGTCAGGGGTGGCGACGATGAGGCCGCGCTCGCGCAGCCGGGCGACCGAGGCGGACACGTGGCTCTGGGCGAAGCCGGTGCGGGCCTGGATCTCGGTGACGGCGCTGCCGGGGTGTTTGAGCACGTCCTCCAGCACGGCGACCTCGCCGGGGGTGAGTTCGGTGTCGCCGGCGTCGGTGGTGACCTGCCGGGCCAGGTCGATGAGTCGTTTGCCCAGCCGGTGCAGCCGCACGCCGTCCATGCCGGCACCTTACATCGTTGGCGATTCATCGGTAGCGATGTAATCTCCACGGCCATGGACGAGGTGAGCACGACGGCGCTGGGCATGGCCCGGGTGCGGGCGGCCGAGAGCGAGCGGCCGGACGGCCTGTTCGACGACCCCTGGGCGGCGAGGTTCTGCGCGGCGGCCCCGGATCAGGTGCCCGGCGGCGAGCGGACGCCGCTGTCGATGTCGTTCGCGTTCCACGCGATCATCCGCACCCGGTTCTACGACGACTACCTGCTCACGGCCGGCTGCCGGCAGGTGGTGCTGCTGGCCGCCGGCCTGGACAGCCGGGCCTACCGACTGGACTGGCCGGCCGGCGTGAGCCTGTACGAACTGGATCTGCCGAAGGTGTTGGCGTTCAAGGAATCCGTGCTGGCCGACGCCGAACCCCGTTGCACGCGAGCGGTGGTGCCGGCGGATTTCCGCACGGACTGGGCGAAGGCACTACAGGACAACGGTTTCCGGCCGCAGGAGCCGACGGCCTGGCTGGCCGAGGGGCTGCTGATCTACCTCACGCCGCAGGACGCCGACCGCCTCCTCACGACCGTCACGACCCTGTCGGCCCAGAGCAGCCGGATCGCGTTCGAACGCGGCGACCGGTCCTACCAGGACCAGGCCACGAATTCCCCGTCCATGCAACGGTATTCGGCGCTCTGGAAGGGCGGCCTTGACCGGCCGGCGAGCCAGTGGCTGACCGACCACGGCTGGCGGCCGACCGAACACGACCTCGGCCCGGTGGCCGCGAGCTACGGGCGACCACTGCGCAAGGAGGCCAGCAGCGGCTTCGTGACCGCTAGCCGCGGTGCATCGAGGTGATCATCGCCTCGACCGCGAACCGCGGCTTCACGTTCTGCTGCAACGCGTCCCGGCAGGCCAGCACCGCCTCCAGCCGGCGCAGCGCCGACTCCGAGGTCCACATCGACGCGGCGTTGGCGATGTCGTTGGCCCGGTCGGGATGGTTCAGCGGCACCTCGGCCCGCGCCTTGGTCACCAGCACGTCCCGGTAGAAGCCCATCAGGTCGACCAGGGCCAGGTCCAGCGAGTCGCGCTGGGTCCGGGTGGCTCGGGACTTCTGCCGCTTCTCCAGCTCCTTCAACGCGCCCGCCGCGCCGCGGGTGGCCGACGCGGTGCCCTTGCCGGTGCCGCCGGCCCCCATCGCGGTCTTCAACGCCTCGGTCTCAGCGGCGTTGCGGTCCTCGTTGGCCGCGACGGCGTCGGCCTCGGCCGCCTTCACGAGGGCGTCGGCGCAGGTGAAGATGTCGCCGAACCGCCGCAGCCCCAACGGAATCGCCAGCACCGACTCGCGTCGTTGCCGCGCCTGCGGGTCGGTGGCCAGCCGGCGGGCCCGGCCGATGTGGCCGCCGCAGACCGACGCTGCCCACTGCGCCGTGGCCGGCTCGATGCCGTCACGCTGCTCCAGCACCTCGGCGATGGCCGCGGTGGCCGGCGTGCGCAGGCCGATCGCACGGCACCGGGACCGGATCGTCACCGAGATGTCGTCCGGGTGGTCGGACGGCGCGCAGAGCAGGAACACGGTCCGGTCCGGCGGCTCCTCCACCGCCTTGAGCAGCGCGTTGGCCGCGCCCTCGGTCAACCGGTCGGCGTCCTCGATGATCACGACCTGCCAGCGCCCGGTGGTCGGCCGCTTGGCCGAGACCTGGACCAGCGCCCGCATCTCGGCCACCGAGATCGACAGCCCCTCCGGCACCACCAGCCGCACGTCGGCGTGGGTGCCGTGCATGGTCGTACGGCAGGCCTGGCACTGACCGCAGCCGCGCGGGCCACCCGGGGCCTCGCACTGCAAGGCGGCGGCGAACGCTCGGGCGGCGGTGGACCGGCCAGAGCCGGGCGGGCCGGTGAACAGCCACGCGTGGGTCATCGCGCCCGGCGTGGTCGGGCGGCCCGCGACCAGATCGGCCGCGGCCTCGGCGGCGGTGCTGAGCACCTCGACCGCGTGGGGCTGGCCGACGACTTCGGCCCACACCGTCATGCCTGCACCTGCTCGGTCACCCTGACATGATGCCGCGCGGCCAACTGCCGGTGCGCGAAGGCCCCGGCCACCGCGGCCACCGCGGCCGCGACCAGCAGCGCCGACCGCACGCCGACCACGTCCACCAGCACCGGCGCCGTGGTCGTCGCGGCGAACAGCACCACCTTGACCAGGGCCTGCACGAAGGCGTTGACCCGGCCGCGGACCTCGTCCGGCACCTGCGCGCCGATCATCGTCAGCCCGGTCACGAAGGCGACCCCCGCGCACGTGCCGACCAGAGCGACGGCCACCAGCGCGAACCACAGGTGCGGGGCGACCGCCACGGCCACCAGCAGCGCGCCGGCGGCGACGATCGCCGCCCCGAACGGCAGCCGCAGCCGGGAGGTGCCGACCACGCCGATCACCAGGCCGATGAACATGGCGATCACCAGCGTGCCGAACGCCGCCTCGCCGCCGTGCAGCTCGGTGGCGTACGGGCGGGCGATGGCGATCACCGTGCCGCCGGCGGTCAGCGCCCCGACGATGCCGATCACCAGACCCCGCACCAGCCGGCTGCCGCGCACGTAGCGCAGGCCGTCGCGGGCCATGCCCGGCTCGCCGGTCGGCGGCGCGGTCCACCGGCCGGAGGCCTCGGGCAGCCGGGTGGCGATCACCAGGGCCGAGCTCAGGTAGAGCAGACCGTTGATCACCACGATGACGTGCACGTCCGACTGCGGCGCGATCGCCGTGATCACCGAGTAGAGGCCGGCGCCGGTCAGTAAGGCCAGCCCGTAGGTGGTGACGAGGGTCAGCTGGCTGGCCGTCTGCACCTGCTCGGGACGGCGCAGCAGGGTCGGCAGGGCCGAGTCCTTGGCCGGGATCCACAGCATCGAGCAGCAGCCGACCAGGAAGTTGGCCGCCAAGAGCCACCAGGT
Source organism: Kutzneria sp. NPDC052558 (assembly GCF_044547355.1). Taxonomy (NCBI): domain Bacteria; kingdom Bacillati; phylum Actinomycetota; class Actinomycetes; order Pseudonocardiales; family Pseudonocardiaceae; genus Kutzneria; species Kutzneria sp. NPDC052558. The sequence goes on along the minus strand of NZ_JBIUAG010000003.1, from coordinate 391,737 downwards.
CGTGCCGATGACGGCGATGGACAGGAACAGGGCACAGCGGGCCAGGTCGGTGGCGATCATGACCTTGCGGCGGTCGAACCGGTCGGCCAGGTGCCCGGCCAGCGGGGCCAGCAGCAGCCCCGGCAGCAGCTGGGTGGCGACGACCCCGCTCAGCGCGAACTCACTTGATCCGGTGAGGGTCGCCAGCAGCGAGGACAGGCCCAGCAGCGACAGCCAGTCGCCGACGCAGCACAGGTACGCGGACGTCCAGAGCCGGCGGAACGCCGGGATGCCCATCACCTCGGCGATACGCCTCACGGCTGCGAGCCCACCGCGACGACCACGACCACCAGCACGATGAACACGAACACCAGCACCACCGCGCAGCCGATGCAGCCGGCCGCGGCGTTCTTGCGCTGGGTCTGCTGCACCGCGGACGGGGCGGGCGGCAGGCCACCGGCCGCTTGCAACCCGATCGTCGGCGCCGACCTCGTGTACGGGAGGCCGGCCGCGGGCGGCAGCGGCGTCGGCTGATACGGCGGCGGGGCGGGGCGGCGGGCCCGATCCCGCGCCAGCTCACGCTGGGCAGCGGCGCGCACCTGCTGCTGGTTGGTCGGCACCAGCGGAACCGGCGGCGGCACCACGGTGTCCGGCACCTCGTCGAAGGACGCCGACCACGTCGCGGGGTCGGTGAAGGACGCTGCCGCGAGCCCGCTCAGCGCGTCCGGATACACCGGCAGCGGCGGCAACGCCTGGGTGCCGTCCGGCCCGAACTCGCCTGCCATGACACCAGCGTAAACCGACAACGCCGGCCACCAGTGCCACATGCGCGCTCTTCGCGTGGCCCGAGATGCCACATGCGCTTCCTATGTGGCATTGGACGCCATACAGGAAGCGCATGTGGCAATCGGGGCGGCTAGCTAGCCCTTGGTCTTGGCCGGGGCCTTCTTGGCGGCGGGCTTCTTGGCCGCGGTGGCCTTGGTGGCCGTCTTCTTCTCGGCGGCCGGCTTCTTCTCCGCCGCCGGCTTGCGGGTGGTGGTCCGCTTCGGGGCCGGGCCCTTGGCCCGCTTCTCCGCCAGCAGCTCGGCCGCCCGTTCGTCGGTCAGCTCCTCCACGCTGTCGCTCTTGCGCAGCGAGGCGTTGTACTCGCCGTCGGTGACGTACGGGCCGAACCGGCCGTCCTTGACCACCATCGGCTTGCCGGAGACCGGGTCGTTGCCCATCTCCTTGAGCGGCGGCGCCGACGCGGCCGACTGGCGGCCGCGCTTCTTGGGCTCCGAGTAGATCTTCAGCGCCTCGTCCAGCGTGACCGTGAACAGCTGGTCCTCGGTGGCCAGCGACCGGGAGTCCGTGCCCTTCTTCAGGTACGGGCCGTAGCGGCCGTTCTGCGCGGTGATCTCCGCCCCGGACTCGGGGTCCTTGCCCACGATCCGCGGCAGCGACAGCAGCTTGAGCGCGTCCTCCAGGGTCACCGTGTCCAGCGACATGGCCTTGAACAGCGAGCCGGTCCGCGGCTTGGGGGCGGTGGCCTTCTTGCCGTTGGCGGCCGCGGCCGGCTCCGGCAGGATCTCGGTGACGTACGGGCCGAAGCGGCCGTCCTTGGCCACGATCTCGTGCCCGGTCACCGGGTCGGTGCCCAGCGTGCGGCCCTCGATCGGGGTGGCGAACAGCTTCTCGGCCACCTCGGGCGTCAGCTCGTCCGGCGGCATGCCCTCGGGCAGGTTGGCCCGCTGCGACTCCCCGTCGACCTCGCGCTCCAGGTACGGCCCGAACCGGCCGACCCGGACGACCACGGTGTGCCCGTTGTCGTCGGTGAACATCGGGATCGAGTTGATCTGGCGCGGGTCGATGCCCTCGACGCTGGCGTCGATCAGCTTCTTCAGGCCGCCGCCGCGGCCGACCGAGCCGTCCGGCCCGATGTCGCCGCCGAAGTAGAAGCCGTTGAGCCAGTTGGTGCGCTGCTGGTCGCCGGCGGCGATCCGCTCCAGCTCGTCCTCCATGGCGGCGGTGAAGTCGTAGTCCACCAGCCGCTCGAAGTGCTGCTCGAGCAGGCCGATCACGGCGAACGCGACCCAGGACGGGATCAGCGCCGAGCCGCGCTTCCACACGTAGCCGCGGTCCTGGATGGTCTTGATGATCGTCGCGTAGGTCGACGGCCGGCCGATGCCCAGCTCTTCCATGGTCTTGATCAGGCTGGCGTCGGTGTAGCGCGGCGGCGGGCTGGTGGTGTGCCCGTCGGCGGTCAGCTCGACCGCGGTCACCGCCTGGTCCTTGACCAGCTGCGGCAGCCGGCGCTCGGCGTCGTCGGCCTCGCCGCCGGCCTCGGAGTCGATCGACTCGACGTAGGCCTTGAGGAAGCCGGCGAAGGTGATGGTGCGGCCGGAGGCGGCGAAGGTGCACACCTCGCCGGTGGTCGAGGTGCCGGCGATGCGCACGCTCATGGTGGTGCCGCGGGCGTCGTTCATCTGCGACGCGATGGTCCGCTGCCAGATCAGCTCGTAGAGGCGGAACTCGTCGGCGGCCAGCTCGTTGGCGACCTCGCCGGGGGTGCGGAACACCTCGCCGGCGGGGCGGATCGCCTCGTGCGCCTCCTGGGCGTTCTTGACCTTGCGGGTGTACTGGCGCGGCTTGTCCGAGACGTACTGGGCCCCGTAGAGCTGGGTGGCCTGGGCCCGGGCGGCCGCGACCGCCGACTCCGACAGCGTGGTCGAGTCGGTACGCATGTAGGTGATGTAGCCGTTTTCGTACAGCCGCTGCGCGGTGCTCATCGTGCGGTCCGCGGAGAAGCGCAGCTTGCGGCTGGCCTCCTGCTGCAACGTGGACGTCATGAACGGTGCGTAGGGTCGCCGCGTGTACGGCTTCTCCTCGACCGAGGTGACCTTGAGGGTGGCGTTGGCCAGCCCGCCGGCCAGGGCACGGGCCTCGGTCTCGGTCAGCACCCGGACGTCGCCGGAGCCCTTGAGCTTGCCGTCGGCGCCGAAGTCACGGCCGGTGGCCAGCCGCACGCCGTCCACCTGCACCATGCGGGCGGCGAACTGGCGGGGGTCGGCGTCCGCGCCGGCGTCCAGCTGCGCGCCGATGTCCCAGTAGGAGGCCGTGACGAAGCGCATCCGCTCGCGCTCGCGCTGGACCACGATGCGGGTCGCCACCGACTGCACCCGGCCCGCCGAGAGCTTCGGCATGACCTTCTTCCACAGCACGGGTGAGACCTCGTAGCCGTAGAGACGGTCCAGGATGCGGCGGGTCTCGTAGGCCTCGACCAGGTCGGTGTCCAGGTCGCGGGGGTTGGCCGCGGCGGCCAGGATGGCCGGCTCGGTGATCTCGTGGAAGACCATCCGGCGCACCGGCACCTTGGGCTTGAGCGTCTCCAGCAGGTGCCAGGCGATGGCCTCGCCCTCGCGGTCGCCGTCTGTCGCCAGGTAGAGCTCGTCGACGTCCTTGAGCTTCTCCTTGAGCTCGGTGACCGTCGACTTCTTGTCCGGCGTGACGATGTAGACCGGCTCGAAGCCGTGCTCGATGTCCACGGCGAGGTTGGCCCAGGGCTCGCCCTTGTACTTGGCCGGGATCTCCGCCGCCTTGCGCGGCAGGTCCCGGATGTGGCCCTTCGACGACTCGACGACGAAGTTGCGGCCCAGGTAGGAGGCGATCTTGCGGGCCTTGGCGGGCGACTCGACGATCACCAACCTGCGGTGGCCGGACCCGTTCTCCCCGGCACCGCTCTTGTTCGCCTTTGTCGATCCAGCCACGCCGTCCCGCTCTCTTGTCTACCTGTGTCCCCAGCCCGCCACTATGCACCGTCGGGGCCCGATGGCACGCAATGCCGTGACCGACAGAGTGACATAACACAGCGCCGGCACCCATCGGGAGTAGTCCCCGACACCTTGTTGGAGGACAAACCCTGCCGAAACGGCCCGTTCCGGAGGATACCCTCCGAAACGGGCCGTGCCAGTTCAGTAAATCAGCCCACGCCGTTGCTCACGGCCTCGGCCGGGGCGTCCGCGATCGTCGTGCTGCGACGCTTGGACACCACCACCGCGGCCACGATGACGATGACCGCGACCACCGCGATGGAGATGCGGATGGCCGGCGACTGGTCGGCCGCGCTCAGGGCCACGATGGCCGGCGCGATCAGCACCGAGACCAGGTTCATGACCTTCATCAGCGGGTTGATGGCCGGGCCCGCGGTGTCCTTGAACGGGTCGCCCACGGTGTCGCCGATGACCGTCGCGGCGTGCGCGTCGGACCCCTTGCCGCCGTGGTTGCCGTCCTCGACCAGCTTCTTGGCGTTGTCCCAGGCGCCACCGGAGTTGGCCAGGAACACCGCCATCAGCGTGCCGGTGGCGATGGCGCCGGCCAGGTAGCCGGCCAGCGGGCCGACACCGAGGCCGAAGCCGACCGCGATCGGGGCCAGGATGGCCAGCAGACCCGGGGTGGCCAGCTCACGCAGCGAGTCGCGGGTGCAGATGTCCACGACCTTGCCGTACTCCGGACGCACGGTGCCGTCCATGATGCCCGGGTTGTCCTTGAACTGGCGGCGCACCTCGAACACGATCGCGCCGGCCGCCCGGGTCACCGCGTTGACGGCGAGGCCGGAGAACATGAACACCACGGCCGCGCCGACGATCAGGCCGACCAGGGTGCTCGGCGTGAACACCGCGAACGCCGCGCTCACGTTCTGCGAGACGACGTCCAGGCCGGCGCCGTTGACGTAGGAGCCGAACAGGGCGGTCGCCGCCAGCACGGCGGTCGCGATCGCGATGCCCTTGGTGATCGCCTTGGTGGTGTTGCCGACCGCGTCCAGCTCGGTGAGCAGCTTCGCGCCGTCCTCGCTGATCTCGCCGGACATCTCGGCGATGCCCTGCGCGTTGTCGGAGACCGGGCCGAAGGTGTCCATGGCGACGATGACGCCGACCGTGGTGAGCAGGCCGGTGCCGGCCAGGGCCACCGCGAACAGGGCGACCGCGACGCTGCCGGACAGCAGGAACGCGCCGTACACGGCCGCGCCGATGACCAGCGCGGTGTAGACGGCGGACTCGAAGCCGACCGAGATGCCGGACAGGATGACCGTGGCCGCGCCGGTCAGCGAGGTCTCGCCGACCGTCTTGACCGGCTTGTACTCGGTGCCGGTGAAGTAGCCGGTCAGCCACAGGATGATCGCCGCCAGCACGATGCCGATGATCACCGCGACCGCCGCGATCAGCGCCGGGTTGCCGCCGTCGGAGATGCCGTGGTTGAGCTTGGCGAAGGTGCTGGGCAGGTAGGCGAAGGCCGCGATGGTGCACAGCACCGCGGAGATCACCGCGGAGATGTAGAACGAGCGGTTGATGGCCGCCAGGCCGTTCTCGCCCGGGCGGGCCTTGGTGATGTAGACGCCGATCACCGCGGTGAGCACGCCGATGGCCGGCACGATCAGCGGGAACAGCAGGCCCTGCGAGCCGAACGCGACCGAGCCCAGGATCAGCGCGGCGACCAGGGTCACCGAGTAGGACTCGAACAGGTCGGCCGCCATGCCGGCGCAGTCACCCACGTTGTCGCCGACGTTGTCGGCGATGGTGGCGGCGTTGCGGGGGTCGTCCTCGGGGATGTTCTGCTCGACCTTGCCGACCAGGTCGGCGCCCACGTCCGCGGCCTTGGTGAAGATGCCGCCGCCGACACGCATGAACATCGCGAGCAGGGCGGCGCCGAAGCCGAAGCCTTCCAGCACCTTGGGGGCCTGGCCGGCGAAGGCCAGCACGACCAGGGACGCGCCCAGCAGGCCGAGCCCAACCGTGCTCATGCCGACCACACCGCCGGTGCGGAAAGCTACCCGCATCGCCTTCTCGCGACCGCCTTCGGACTCGTTCGCGGCCGCGGCCACGCGCAGGTTCGCGCGGGTCGACAGCCACATGCCGAGGTAACCGATCGCGGCCGAGAAGACGGCGCCGATGATGAAGAAGACAGAGCGGCCGATCCGTTCGGCAATGCTGTCCGCGGGAAGGAAGAACAGCAGCACGAAGACGATGACCACGAAGATGGCCAACGTGCGGAACTGCCGGTTGAGATAGGCCGCGGCGCCCTCTTGAACCGCCTTCGCGATGTCCTGCATCTTCGGAGTGCCCTGGCCGGCGGCCAGCACCTCCTTGCGCAGCACGAACGCGATGACGAGGGCGACGATGGCGACCACGGCGACCACACCGACGATGGTGTAGTCACCCCCGGACAGCGTGACAGCGCTGTCCGCGAGTACTTGCCGGGACATCCGTCCTCCTGGTGACGTCATGCGTGTTACAGCCGTCAGCGCCAGGAGCCGGTGTCGTGCGTCGGCTCCGACGCAGCGTGTGCACCCTCACACAAGGGTGCGATGCCGGCGGAGTCTATTGGTCGGTCAAGTCGGCCAGACGATCAGTCCCGATCCGTTCACAGTCCGTTATGTTCGACAGATGGTGTGAATCGATACAGAAGGCGTCTGCGCCGCCTGTCGCGATGCGCCGTCAGACACCGAACGTGAACGCCCGCTCGGCCGGTCGAGTGGTGTCGCACCTGTGTGCGAAGCTCGGGGCTGTGGGCGGAACCGAGCGTGGTCGTGAACTGCTGCGACGGGTGCTGGCCGGCGTGCCGGCGGGCGAGTCGCCGCTGACGCACGTCACCGACCAGCCCGAGCGGCCCGGCCGCCGGGTGGACTGGCCGGCCTGGGTTGATCACCAGCTGGTCAGCGCCCTGGGCGAGGCCGGCGTCGAGCGGCCCTGGGCGCACCAGGCCCGGGCCGCCGAACTCGCCTGGTCGGGCAAACATGTGGTGCTCGCCACAGGAACGGCGTCCGGGAAGTCGCTCGGGTACCAGCTGCCGGTGCTGAGCCGTCTGGCTGAAGATTCGCGGGCGACCGCCCTGTACCTGTCGCCGACCAAGGCGCTGGGGGCCGATCAGCTCCGGTCCGTCGTGGCGCTCGGGGTCGACGGCGCGCGCCCGGCGTCGTTCGACGGCGACACCCCCATGGTCGAGCGGGACTGGGTCCGCGCCCACTCCCGCTGGGTGTTCACCAACCCCGACATGCTGCACCGGGGCGTGCTGCCCAACCACGCCCGCTGGTCGTCGTTCTTCCGCCGACTCGCCTACGTCGTCGTCGACGAGTGCCACACCTACCGCGGCGTTTTCGGCTCCCACGTGGCGCTGCTGATGCGGCGGCTGCGGCGGGTCGCCGCCAAGTACGGGGCCTCGCCGGTGTTCGTGCTGGCCTCGGCCACCGTCGCCGACCCGGCCGGCTTCGCCGAGCGGCTGTGCGGTCTCACCTTCGAGGCCGTCGACGAGGACGCTTCGCCGCGGGGCGAGCGGACCGTCGCCCTGTGGGAGCCGCCGCTGCTGGAGGAGCTCGCCGGCGAGAACGGCGCCCCCATCCGCCGGGCCGCCGGCAGCGAGGCCGCCCGGATCCTGGCCGACCTCGTCATCGAGAAGGCCCGGACCCTGGCCTTCGTCCGGTCCCGACGCGGCGCCGAGCTGACCGCTCTGGCCGCTCGCCGGCTGCTGGCCGAGGTCGACGACGACCTTGTGGGCCGGGTCGCCGCCTACCGCGCCGGTTTTCTGCCCGAGGAACGCCGGGCGCTGGAACGCTCCCTGGCCGACGGCCGGCTGCTCGGCGTCGCCACCACCAACGCCCTCGAACTCGGCGTGGACATCGCCGGCCTCGACGCCGTCGTCGTCGCCGGCTATCCCGGCACCCTGGCCTCGTTCTGGCAGCAGGCCGGCCGTGCCGGCCGCACCGGCGACGGGTCGCTGGTCGTGTTCGTGGCCCGGGACGATCCGCTCGACACCTACCTCGTGCACCATCCCGCCGCCGTGCTCGACAAGCCGGTCGAAGCCACCGTGCTCGATCCCGTGAACCCGTACGTGCTGGCCCCGCAGCTGGCCTGCGCCGCCGCCGAGCTGCCGCTCACCCCCGACTGCCTGGAGACCTTCGGCGGCGCCAGCCGGGAGATCGTCGACGACCTCGTTCGCGACGGCCTGCTGCGCAAGCGCCCCACCGGCTGGTACTGGACCTCGCGCGAGCGGCCCCACGCCGGCGTCGACATCCGTGGCTCCGGCGGCGAGCAGATCGCCGTCGTCGAGGGCGATTCCGGCCGCATGCTCGGCACCGTCGACCCCGGCTCCGCCACCTGGCAGGTCCATCCCGGGGCCCTCTACCTGCACCAGGGCACCTCGTACGTGGTCGACGAGCTCGCCATCGAGGACGGCCTGGCCCTCGTGCACGCCGAGGACCCGGAGTGGACCACCCAGCCCCGCAACGTCGTCGACATCTCCGTCGTGCACACCGCCAAGCGGGAGTCCTTCGCCGGCGTCACCGTGTGCCTGGGCGAGGTCGACGTGACCTCGCAGGTCGTCGGCTACCTGCGCAAACTCCCCTCCGGCCGGGTCATCGACCAGGTCCCCCTCGACCTGCCCGAGCAGACCCTGCGCACCCGGGCCGTCTGGTACACCGTCAGCGAGGATCTGGTGGCGGCCGCCGGCATCGACCCACCCCGCGTCCCCGGCTCCCTGCACGCCGCCGAGCACGCCGCCATCGGCCTGCTCCCCTTGTTCGCCACCTGCGACCGCTGGGACATCGGCGGCGTCTCCACCGCCCTGCACGCCGACACCGGCTTCCCCACCGTGTTCGTGCACGACGGCCACCCCGGCGGCGCCGGCTTCGCCGACCGCGGCCACGCCGCCCTCATCCCCTGGCTCACTGCCACCCGCGAAGCCATCGCCTCCTGCGAGTGCCTGATGGGCTGCCCCTCCTGCGTCCAGTCCCCCAAGTGCGGCAACGGCAACGAGCCCCTGGACAAGGAAGGCGCGGTGGCGGTCCTGACCGCGGTCCTGACCGCCATCGAGGCGAAGTAACCGCCCCGGACATGATGGGGCGCCAGGGGGCACCTTGTGGTGCGCGCCCCTGGCGCTCTCCATCTTCCGCCGAACACCTGGCCATCGCCTCTACCGCGTTGTGTGAGCGACCGTCGAGGGTGGCGTCTCGACCGCGGGGCGCTCGCGGACACCAGGGAGGCGGTGGGTCCGGCGCGGCGGTCGCCCTCGGGGAGCCGGGTGGTTCCGGCCCCGTCCCGGTCGCTACCGGGAGGCGATTGTCGGTGCGGGTGTTCGGCTGTGCACCTGTCCCGTGTCCGCGTCGCCCACGAGCGGGAACGGCGAGCGGACGGACGGGCAGGGTTGGTGCGGTGGCTGCGTCGGGTCCCCGCGCTCGGGGTTGTCGCGGGAGGACGTCGCGGGGCCCGGCGCAGCCGGCAGGGCGATCAGAAGGAGTCGGCCGCCACGAGGCGCTGGGCGGAGGTACCCAGCAGCTCGCCAACGTGATCCGGTCGGGTGGCCTCGACGAGGGCCTCCTGCACGACCTGGGAATCCGGCAGCGACCAACCGCAGACTTCGGGCTTCACCCGCCAGTGCACGACACCGTGCTGGAAGGGGGTGGGGGGCAAGGGGATCCAGCTGTTCACGCCGTGCAGCACGACGTCGCCGCGTCCGGCGAGTTCGGCCGTCAGCTCCTGACCGGAGTTGACCAGGAACATCCACTTGCCGGCAGGGGTGGCGGCGATCGGCACCGGCACGCCGGTCGTGCGCAGCACACCGGCCACGCGACGGCCCAGCTCGGCGTCCACCTCGATGGCGTCCACCACGTATCCGGTGGCCACCAGCAGGCTGTACCGACGCCCGGTCCACCAGGCGGCGACCTGCTCCGGCTTGGTGCCGATCCGCTCGGCCCAGTCACGGTGCACCGGCACCGGGCCGGTCTGGTCGACGCCGTCCCTGCCCGCCCACTGCGAGCCCGTCGGATAGGTGCCCGGCAGGACCGGCCATCCGCGCCACGCGAGGCCCATAGCCTCTGCCCGCAGCTCGATGCGGAACGCGCCGCGCCAGCTATCCGACCAATCCATCTTCTGTCGCCTCCTTGACTGTCAGGCGCCGTGTCGGCGCCCACAACACACTCAACGGCATGGGACGCCGGCTTCGTAACCCCGCGTCGACCACTGGTAGCTGACGCACGGCGAGTGATGTGTCGAACAGCGATGGGCTGAACGGTGGACGGCAGCCCGTCCCGCGACGACGAACCACACCGAAGAGTGACGACACGCGGCCAACCGGGTGTGACACCACTCACCGCTGCTGAGCGACCGCTCGTCGTGTCATTGCCGGTCAACCGTCGCCCACCACTTCAGCCGGACCTGCACGGGCATGTGCATTGGCCGTGCCGGACAACGCCGCCCAGCCCGGTGGTCGGGCGGTCACCTCCACGTAGGCCTCCCACTCGACGATGCGACAAGCGGTCAGCGTGGCCCCCATCCCCTCGACCACCCACCTCGCCCGCTGGCAGGCGAGGTCCACCCCCGCCACCACCTGCCCCGCCGCCGCCAGCGCCGCCAAGTCGGCCGCCGCCGCCACCCGATGCCTAGTCACCATCGCCCCGCCGACCTGAAGCCCCAGCACGACCAGCACCATCAGCGCTGCCGCCACGCCGGCCATCACCACGGTCGCCGAGCCCCGGTCATCCCCACCCCGCGAGCCCCACCCATCCCTCGGCCGCCCAGCGGCCTTGGCCGGTGTGTCCGCCAGCGGTCGGTCATCGTGGCGTCGGGCCAGCCCTGCCTCAGGACATGGGCGGTCCGGAGGTCCCGGCGCGGGGTTGGGGTGGTCGGCGGTCGACCGGCCATCACCACATCCACGAGGGTGGCCGCTGACCGGCGTCGGGTTCATTCGGTCAGGGCTCCGGGTTCCAGGACGGCGTAGGCGGTGCCGGCAGGCCGGAGGCCGAGCAGCAGAGGGAGGGGTGGGGCGGTGACGGTCGTGGTGACCTCGTCACCGTCGATCTTGATCGACACTTCGGCGCCGTGAGGGGCGAGTTGTGTGGCAGCTTCGTCGGCCCGGGCCCGGTCACCGCGGGCGGCGAGGCGGGCGGCGGCCGCGGCGGCGTCGGTCGCCTGCATGGTGGCGATGACGGCGCCGATCGCGGACAGGCACAGCGCGAGCATGAAGACCACACCGCTGAGCGCGATGGCCATCTCGACGGTGACCGAACCGCGGTCACTGCCGAAACGAGAGGGCACGGTTGATCAGGCCGGTGATCGCGTCGTTCACCGACTGACCGGAGACGACTGCCCAGAGCACGAGCCCGAAGGCCGCGGCCCCGACCGCGACCATGGCGTACTCGACGGTGGCCGACCCGTCGTCGGCACATAGCCGAACCCAGATCCGGTGCATCAGCGTGCGCATTTCTTCTCCTTGTCCTCGGGTCACCAGGTGATGAGCAGTCGTCCGGCCAGTCCGACCACCACGGGCACCACGCCCAGGCAGATGAAGGCCGGCAGGAAACACAGTCCGAGCGGGCCGGTGATCAGCACCGCCGACCGCTGGGCACGCGCCTCGGCCGTGTCGACGGCCGCGGCCCTGATGTGTCGAGCCAGGCCGTCGGCGACCTCGGCCAGCGCGGTGCCGGACTGGGCGCTGCGGCGGGCGCCACGCGCCAACGCCTCGGTCTGCGGGTCGGCCAGGGCCGGGGCCCAAGCCCGCATCGGGTCCGCCCCCAGCGACAGCAGGTCCGCGGTGCGCCGTAACACCTCGGCGCAGCCCGGCGGCGCATCCGCCGCCACGGCCCTGATCGCGATGGGCACCGGCAGCCCCGCTCGCAGGCAGGCGGCGAGCAGATCCCAGGTTGCCGCCAGCCGCAGCGGATCCGGCGGCGGTGGCCCGCGATGGGTGGCTCGCCGGCACCAGACGAACACTGCGACGGCCACCACCAGCGCCGGAACCCAGCCGAACACCATCCCCGCCAGCACCGCACTGAACGCCGCCGTCAGCACCGACTGCCATTCAGGTGGCAGTCGGGGGCCGGGCCGACCGGCGGCTGCCGGCGGCCCGAACACCATCGCCAGGCGAACGCGAGCAGTGATCGGTCCGGGCAGCACCAGCAGGGCCAGAGAAAGAAGGAAGGCGGACACGGCGTATCCGGTCATCGACCCGACCGCCAACCGACCCTCACTCGGATCGTCGCCAGCACGTATACGGGATCCGCGAATACTGCATGCACCACGGCCCAGGCGCGGGACAGGCGATCGGCCATCACGGCAACCGCTACGACAGCGGCGCAGGCAAGTCGGAGGCTCACGGCATCACCGCGTGGTCGGTCAGCTTGGCGCTCCACAGCACGCCGCCGCAGATCAGGAAAGCCCCGATGGCGAGCAGGATCTGGCCGATGACCGTGTCGGCGAGGACGTGCAGCGGCCGGGCGTCGATCGCCTCGCCGAGCAGGACCCCGAGCTCCGGCAACGCGGCCAGCACCGCCGCGCTGGCCCGCGGACCGGCCATGCGGGCGTGGACCTGCCGGCTGAACTGGAGCCGCTGGTCGAGATCCCGCCGAACCGAGTCGAGCACGTCCGCGAGCGGCACTCCGTGCCGGGCCGCGAGCCGCCATGCTCGGCCGACCTGGCCGAGAACACCGGCCAGCGACGGCTCGACCGAGGCACTGCGCACCAACGCCCGGTCGACGTCGCCGCCGAGGCGGGCGGTGTGGGCCACCGTGCTCATCGCCTTGGCCGCCAACGGTTCGGCGTCAACCGCCGCCCGCTCGGCCGCGGTCGCGGGATGGGCGCCCACGCGAAGCTCCGACACGAGTGACCCGAGCGCACCCACCATGCCCTCGGCGATCTGCGTGCGCCGGCGCTGACTGCGTCGAGCGTGCCAGCGATGCCAACAAGTCATACACAGCACCGCATTGGCCATCGCACCACCCGGGCCCAGCACCGACCAGCCCACACAGGCCCCCACCGCCGCGAGCACCGCACTCGTCGGCCGCGGCAAACGCCTGCGCCGTCTGGCCTGCCGTTCCACCGGCACCAGCGCCCGCAGCCGATGCGACGCGTGCCGCACCGGCCAGACAAGAACGGCAACGGCAATCAGAGCGACGGACACGCTCAGCATGAAGTCCCCCATCCCGTCCGCGCGGAAAGCCCCCGCAACGCCAGATCAGCCACCAGGCAACGGAACCTTCGCGGCGAGGTGAAGGAATGGAGGGATGGTCGCGCCGATGGCGGCGGCGGTGACGCCAGCGGCGGCGGTGATGCCGAAGCCGGTGACAGGGAGGCCGGCAGACGCGGGGAGGGCAGTGGCAGTGGCGGCGGGGCGAGCGTGGTCAGCATGGGAAACCTCGTTCTGCCAACAGGGCGGTGAGCTGGGGCCAGGCGGGGCCGGGATGGCCGGACTGCCAGGCGGGGCGGACGACGATGTCGTCGCCGGTGCGGGTGAGCAGGCCGATCTCCACCAGGCGGCGGATGCCGTCGGGGCAGCGTTTGAGGTGGAGGACGACGCGGATGGCGGCGGCCAGCTGGCTGTGCAGGGCGGAGCGGGAGACGCCGCCGAGGGCGGCGAGGGCCTCCATGCGGGCGGGGACCTCGGAAGGGGAATTGGCATGCACGGTCCCGGCTCCGCCCTCATGACCGGTGTTGAGGGCGGCGAGGAGCTCACAGACCTCGGCGCCGCGGACCTCGCCGACGACGATGCGGTCGGGGCGCATGCGCAGGGCCTGGCGGACGAGCTCCCGGGTGGTGACCTCGCCGGCGCCCTCGACGTTGGGCGGGCGGGAAACCAGGCGAACCACCTGGGGATGGTCGGGGTGGAGCTCGCCGGCGTCCTCGATGCAGACGATGCGTTCGGCGGCGGGAACCTGGGCCAGGAGGGCGGCCAGCAGGGTGGTCTTGCCGGAGCCGGTGGCGCCGACGACGAGGAAGGCGAGGCGGGCTCGCACGATGCGGATGAGGAGCTGCTCGGTGTCGGCGTCGAACGAGCCGAGCTCCCGCAGCGCGGTCAGGTCATGGCCGGCGGGGCGGATCACCCGCAGGGACAAGGAGGTTCCGTCGGCGGCGATGGGCGGGAGCATGGCGTGCAGGCGCATGCCGTCGGGCAGCCAGGCGTCGACGAAGGGCTGGGCGTCGTCGAGTCGGCGGCCGGCCGCCAGCGCCAGGCGCTGGGCCAGGCGGCGCACGGAATCGTCGTCACGGAAGGAGACGGGGGTGCGGCGAAGGCCGTCGGGACCGTCGATCCAGACCCGCTCCGGGCCGGTGACCAGGACGTCGGTCACCTCGGGGTCGCGCAGCAGCGGGGCGAGCGGACCGGTGCCGGAGAACTCCTGACGCAGTTCGCGCACGGCCCCCAGGGTGTCCAGATCGCTGGCCACGCCGCCGGTTTCGGCCCGGAACGCGTCGGCGACGACGGCGTCGGTGACGTCGCTGCCGAGCGCGGCCAGCCGTTCCCGGACCCGTTCGACCAGGTCACGCCGCATCGGGCACCCCGCACAGGACCTCGACGGCCAGGTCGGCGGCCTCGGCCAGCGGACCGCGGGGCCGGGCCGGCGGCCGGCCGGCTTCCAGCGCCATCGCCAGGCCGGGCTCGGCGAGCATGCCGGTCAGCAGGTTCAGGCCGACGGTGCTGGCCACCTCCTCGGCCCGCAGCCCGCCGGGCGCGGGGCCGCGCACCACGAGCTGGGCCTCACGGCCCTCGTCGATGAACCGCTCGACCAGCCGGCGCGCGGCGGCACAGGCCCGCAGCTCGGCCGGGACGACCACGACGATCAGGTCGGCCCGGTCCAGCACCACCCGCGCGGGCTCGGTCGAATGTCGGGGCAGGTCGCAGATGACCAGTTCGCCGCCGCGCTTGGCCGAGCCGACCACGGTGGCCACGGCCTGGGGATCGAGCTCGGAGTTGGCCCGGTCGCAGGACAGGATGGTCAGCCGGGACTGGCCGCGTTCGTTGCCGGGCAGGGCGGAGTGCAGCGAGGAGGCGGCGACCCGGCCGGCGCTGAGCTTGAGCTCCGGCCAGCGCAGCCCGTCCAGCCGCTCGGCCCCGAGCACCAGGTCGAGCCCGCCGGCCATCGGGTCGCAGTCGACGAGCAGCACCCGGCGACCGCGTCTGAGCGCCGCATAGCCGGCCGCCGCGGCGAACACGGACGCGCCGGCGCCACCCCGGCCGCCGATCACCGCCATCACCCGGCCGGTGTCCTTGGCCGGCCCCTCGACCGCGTCCGCGATCGCGCCGGCCAGCCATGATTCCGCGTCCGGCAGGCCGAGCACACGTTCCGCGCCGACGGCGACCCCGTGCTCGAACAGCACCGGCGGCGGCGACCCGGAGGCGAGCAGCACCACGCCCGGCCGGCGGGGCAGCCCGGTCTCGGCGCAGCGTCGAGCGGCGTCCTCGTCGAGCACCACCATCGGCGCGTGGGCCCAGCCGGCGCGCACGGCGGCCAGGTCGGCCGCGCGTTCCACGTCGAAGCCGGCCGCCGCGGCGACTTTGAGCAGGTCGTCGAGCAGGTCGTCGTTGTCGACCATGGCCAGCGGCCGCGCTCGGTCCACGTTCTCCCCCGTCCTCGTCCGGCGGCGCGGAGGTGCGCCGCGGGACCAGACTCGCCCGGGCGGCCCGCGGCCGGACCCGGTCGGAGATCAACATGTGGACAACTCGGAGGCTGTGGACAACTCGGCCGTTGATGATCTCTGGGCCCGAAATTGTCGGACCTGGTCGCCATACTTGAGCCGGGCGATACCCGGGCGCCGACCGATAGATAGCCGACCGATAGATAGAGGACGACCCCCGTCAGGGGGGAGGGACGGGGGTCGCCTGAGGTTCAGTCCCGGGGGGTTGGACTGAACACGTCCGGATCTGTGGCCGGACCTCCCTACTGTATCCCCCCGAGGGCCTCTCGCGCTCCCCGTTCCCGCAACAGACACGCCATATTTTCGTGACGACACCTATGCTGGCGCCGTGGATCCCAGCACCGGCGCTCGTGTGGCGGCCTTCTTCGACCTGGACAAGACGGTCATCGCGAAGTCGAGTCTGCTGGCCTTCAGCCGGCCCTTCTTCCAGGAGGGTCTGATCAACCGGCGAGCAGTGCTCAAGAGCGCATACGCCCAGT
The DNA here is from genome assembly GCF_044547355.1 of Kutzneria sp. NPDC052558. Taxonomy (NCBI): domain Bacteria; kingdom Bacillati; phylum Actinomycetota; class Actinomycetes; order Pseudonocardiales; family Pseudonocardiaceae; genus Kutzneria; species Kutzneria sp. NPDC052558. The sequence continues at coordinate 375,848 of NZ_JBIUAG010000003.1, read as the reverse complement.
TCGTGTTCATGCAGTCGGGCGCGGACGCCGACCAGATCGAGCGGATGCGCCAGCACATCACCGCGCTGTGCGCGGGCTGGGACGTGGGCCAGGTGCGGGCCATCGTCGAGGAGACCCTGCACGACATCGTGGACCCGTTGGTCTACAAGGAAGCCACCCAGCTGATCGCCGATCACCGTGCCGCGGGTCACGACGTGGTGGTGGTCTCAGCCTCCGGCCAGGAGATCGTCGGCCCGATCGCCGACATGCTCGGCGCCACCCAGAGCCTGGCCACCCGCATGGTGGTGGCCGACGGCCGCTACACCGGCGAGGTCGACTTCTACTGCTACGCCGAGAACAAGGCGGTGGCGATCAAGCAGCTGGCCGCGGCCAACGGCTACGACCTGGCCGACTGCCACGCCTACTCGGACTCCGCGACCGACGAGCCGATGCTGGCCGTGGTCGGGCATCCCACCGCCGTCAACCCGGACCGGGCGCTGCGCAAGGTCGCCGCGCAGCAGGGCTGGCCGGTGCTGACCTTCTCCGATCCGGTGTCGCTGCGGGCCCGTATCCCGACCCCGTCGGGCACCGCCGTCGCGGTCACCGCGGTGGGTCTGGGCGCCGTCGCCGCGGCCGGCGTGGCCTGGTACGGCATCCGCCGCCGACGCCGCGGCTGAACACCACTCGAAAAGGGCATCGGCGCAGGTCATGATCTGTGCGGGCCTGGCCGCCGGTCACACTGCGCCACTTGACCGGTGCACCCGACCGTGCCCTTGCTGTGGCGGCCGTCACCCACTACAAAGGAGATGCGGACATCGAGTCGGCCAGGGACGGAGCGGAGGAGAAGCCCCGTCCACCCCGGAAGATCTCCGTGCGCGAACGTCGGGCACCCACGCGCAGCACGCCGCGGGAGGCATGTCGTCTTGGGGGCTGCGTACCGGGACGCCGGACGCCGAGCACCCCACCTACACGACACTAGTTGCACGCTTGGTAACCCGATTTGTTCGCGCTGAGACTAGCGACTCCCCGGCCTCGTCGAGGCCGGGGAGTCGCTGTCTTGCGCGGGCACTGGTCCAATCCAGTTAGCACCGTTGACCGTCGACTGTGACGTCAGTAACTTGCCGGTTGATCTGCATAGTCGGTGAGAAGATTTCCAGTCACGGGAGGACGCCGTGCGCAGGACACTCGTCGCCCTACTGGCCGGGTTGGCCGCGATGGCCACCACCGTTCCCGGCGCCGCCGACGCCCAACCCGACCAGGTCGGCTCGCTGATGCGCGGCATGAGCCTGGCGGAGAAGGTCGGCCAGCTGTTCATGACCTACGGCTACGGCCCGAGCGCCGACACCGTGGACCCGCGCAACCAGACCGAGTTCGGCGTGGACACGCCGGCCCAGCTGGTGCAGAAGTACCACCTCGGCGGCGTCATCTACTTCGCGTGGTCGGACAACGTGCAGAACCCGACGCAGATCGCCGGCCTGTCCAACGGGTTGCAGAAGGCGGCGATCGGCTCCGGCGCGCACATCCCACTGCTGATCTCCACCGACCAGGAGGAGGGCCTGGTCACGCGGATCGGCGCGCCCGCCACCACCTTCCCCGGCAGCATGGCCCTGGGCGCGACCCGCAGCGCCGCCGACGCCCAGCAGGCGGCCGCCATCACCGGCCGCGAGCTGCGGGCGATGGGCGTGAACATGAACAACGCGCCGGACGCCGACGTGAACGTGAACCCGGCCAACCCGGTGATCGGCGTGCGCTCCTTCGGCGCCGACCCGACCCTGGTCTCCACCATGGTGTCCGCGCAGGTCAAGGGCTACCAGCAGAGCGTGGTCACGACGGCCAAGCACTTCCCCGGCCATGGCGACGCCGCCACCGACAGCCACACCGGCCTGCCGGTCATCGACCATGACAAGGCCACCTGGGAGAAGATCGACGCGCCGCCGTTCCGGGCCGCCATCACCGGCGGCGTGGACGTGATCATGAGCGCGCACATCGTGTTCCCCAAGATCGACCCGTCCGGCGACCCGTCCACGCTGTCGCCGACCGTGCTCACCGGCATGCTGCGCGACGAGCTGGGCTACCGCGGCGTGGTGATCACCGACTCGCTGCAGATGGCCGGCGTCCGGCAGAAGTACACCGACGCCGAGATCCCGGTGAAGGCGTTGCAGGCCGGCGCAGACATGCTGCTGATGCCGCAGAACGTGGGCACGGCCGTGACCGCGGTGATCGACGCCGTGCGGAGCGGGCAGCTCTCGGAGCGCCGCATCGACCAGAGCGTGGCGCGGATCCTGGCCGTGAAGCTGCGGCGGGGCGTCCTGTTCACCCCGTTCGTCGACGTCGACGCCGTGGCCAAGAAGGTCGGCACGGCGCAGAGTCTGGCCACCGCGCAGGCCATCACCGACAAGTCGATCACCGTGCTGAGCAACGACGGCACGCTGCCGTTGAAGGCGAAGTCCGTGCTGGTCACCGGCTGGGGCGTGACGACGACCCAGAACCTGGCCAATGCCCTGACCGCGCAAGGCATTCCGGCCAGCAAGACGGCCACCGACTACGACGCGATCGTGGTGACGACCAATGGCGCCGCGACGGATCCCGACCAGCAGCAACGGGTTCGTGACCTCGTCGCCACCGGCAAGCCGGTGATCGCGGTCGGCGTCGGCAATCCCTACGACCCAGGCGTGATACCGCAGGCCCACACCTGGATCGACACCTACTCCTACACCGCGGTGTCCATGCGGTCGCTGGCCAAGGTGATCGCCGGCGCGGTCGGCCCGAGCGGCAAGCTGCCGGTCGACATCCCGAACTCGTACCCGTTCGGCACGGGAATCACCTGGTGAGCCTGTCCCGCAGAGGTTTCCTCGCCGCGTCGGCGCTGACCGCGGCGGCACCGGCGCAGGCCGTGTCGGCGCAGCCGCAGTCACAGCGGCGCATGAACGGCGTGGATGTGTTGGCTGCTCAGGGATATCGCACGCTGCGGGGCCGCAAGGTCGGCGTGCTGACCAATCCGACCGGCGTGCTGGCCAACCTGACGCACCTGGTCGACGACATGATGTCGCACGATCTCCGTCCGACCGCTGTGTTCGGCCCCGAACACGGCTTTCGCGGCACCGCGCAGGCCGGCGGATCCGAGGGCGACTACACGGATCCCCGCACCGGGATCCCGGTGTACGACGCCTACAACGTCACCGTGGACGCGCTGGCGGCGATGTATCGCAAGGCCGGCGTGGACACCGTGGTGTTCGACATCGCCAACGTGGGCGCGCGGTTCTACACGTACACGTGGACGATGTTCATCGCCATGGAGGCGGCCGCCGCCACCGGGGCGTCGTTCGTGGTGCTGGACCGGCCGAACCCGATCGGCGGCCAGGCCCACGGTCCGCAGCTGGATCCGAAGTTCGCCACGCTCGTCGGGCTGAAGCCGGTCGTGCAGCAGCCGGGCATGACCGTCGGCGAGCTGGCTCGGCTGTTCGACGCCGAGTTCCTGACCAAACGCCTGTCCAGCCTGGAGATCGTCCAGTGCACGGGCTGGCGTCGCGACGACCTGTTCACCGGGCAGTGGGTGCCGCCCAGCCCGAACATGCCCACTCCCGACACGGCGCTGCTCTACCCCGGCACGTGCCTGTTCGAGGGCACGCTACTGTCCGAGGGCCGCGGCACCTGCCGTCCGTTCGAGACGATCGGCGCGCCGACCATGGACTGGCACTGGGCGGAGCGGCTGAACACGTTGGGGCTGCCCGGAGTCGAGTTCCGCGAGGCCTATTTCGTGCCGACGTTCAACAAGTTCGTCAACCAGACGTGCGGCGGCGTGCAGGTGCACCTGACCGACCGGTCGCGGGTCGACGCCATCCGGACCGCCGTCGCGATGATCGTGACGGCCCGGCAGCTCTACCCCAAGGTGTTCGGCTGGCGGCCGGACAACTGGGTCGACAACCTCAGCGGCTCGGCCCGCCTGCGCGGCATGGTGGACGCGGGCGCGGGCGTCGACGACATCGTGGGCGCGTGGGCGGCCGAGCTGGCCGCCTTCCGCCGTGACCGCATCCGGTATCTGCTGTACAGATGAGGTGGACATGCGGATTCGTGCCCTCGCCCTGCCGGCCGTGCTGGTGTTGGCTCTCGCGGTGACCAGCAGCGCGGACGCGGGGCCGAACTCGGCCCGTTTCGACCGGCCCTACCAGGGGTTCGCACCGGCCGGCACGGTGCTGCACGCCGGCTCGCCGGCCGCGGCCGGCCTGAATCCGGCGCCGATCGACGCGTTCAACGCCCAGCTCGCCGCCTGGGTCCCGTCGATCTATCCCGGGGCGACGGTGTTGTTGGCGCACAACGGGGTTGTCGTCGACCGGACCGCCACCGGCAAGGCCGTCAAATACCAGGACCTGACCACCCAGCTGCCGGCCGACCAGCAGGTGCCGGCCCGCACCGACACCATCTACGACCTGGCGTCGCTGTCCAAGCTGTTCACCTCGCTCGTGGCCGTGCAGCAGCTGGAGGCCGGCCGGATCGATCTGGACACGCCGGTCGCGCACTACCTGCCGGAGTTCGCCACCAACGGCAAGGGCACGATCACCATCGAGCAACTGCTCACCCACACCTCCGGCCTGCTGCCCGATCCGATTCCCTCGCTGTGGGCCGGATATTCGGACATCCCGTCGCGGGTGAAGGCGATCCTGGACACGACGCCGCAGGCCACCCCGGGCACCCGGTACGTGTACTCCGACCTGAACATGCTGACCATGCAGCTGGTGTTGCAGCAGGTCACCGGCAAGCCGCTGGACCAGCTGGTGCGCGAGGGCATCACCGACCCGCTGCGCATGGTCGACACCGGCTACAACCCGCCGGCGTCGAAGCTGAGCCGGATCGCCGCGACCGAGTACGAGACCGCGCCGCCGCGAGGCATGGTGCGTGGTTCCGTGCACGACGAGAACGCGTGGGCGATGGGCGGCGTGGCCGGGCATGCCGGCGTCTTCTCCACTGTTGACGACCTCGCCGTGCTGTCGCAGGCAATTCTCAACGGCGGCGTCTACAAGGGGCGCCGAATCCTCAGCGAGCACGGCGTGAAGCTGCTGGAGGAGAACTTCAACCAGAAGTTCCCGGACGACTCGCACGGGCTCGGTTTCGAGCTGGACCAGATCTGGTACATGGGCGGGCTGTCCGGCCCGAACACGTTGGGGCACACCGGGTTCACCGGGACGTCGCTGGTGATCGACCCGAGCTCGCGGTCGTTCGCGATCCTGCTGACCAACCGTGTGCACCCGACCCGGACCACGCCCTCGACCAACGGGGCGCGGCGCGCGGCGGCGCAGGCGTTGGCGCAGGCCATGAGCGTGCAGGCGCCCGGCGGCGGCCGGTCGTGGTTCTCGGGGCAGGGCGGCGGCTCGACCAGCACGCTGACCACGGGAACGCTGCACGGCACGGTGCGCGTCTCGTTCGACGCGTTCGTCAACACCGAGCCGACCGACCTGCTGACCCTGGAGTCCAGCACCGACGGCGGGACGACGTGGACCACCGTGCCGCTCACCGTGCGTGATCAGCAGCTGACTTCGTTGTCCGGGCAGGCCACCCGTTCCTGGCAGCGAGTTCGGGCCCAGGTGACCGGCGGATCGGACGGGGTCGTGCTGCGATGGCGTTACACAACCGACCCGGTTTACGAAGGACGTGGGGTGGACGTGGCCGACATCGCGCTCAGCTGCGGCCGCACCACGTTCACACCGCTCGGCTGGTCGCTGACGTAACCGCAGGTCAGGGGCCGTCATGTTGACCGAAACAGTTACTGTTAGTAAGTTTCCCACGTGGCACCCGCCAAGTCAGCCAATGAGATCAGCGAGGCGAGCCCGCTGGTCCGGATCCGTTCGCTGCTGCCCGGCCTGGCCCGCGCGGAGCAGCGCGTGGCCAAGGTCGTGCTGGACAACCCCCAGGTCGTCGCCCACCGCAGCATCACCGAGGTCGCGGAGGCGGCCGGCACCAGCGAGACCACGGTGACCCGGTTCTGCAAGGCGATCGGCGTGGGGGGCTATCCGGAACTGCGGATCGCCCTCGCCGCCGACACCGCGCGCACCGCCGCCCGGATCGACCGCGACCTGGGCAGCGACATCGCGCCCACCGACGACCTGTCGCAGGTCGTCGGCAAGGTCGCGTTCGCCGACGCGCGGGCCGTGGAGGAGACCGCCGACCAGCTCGACATCGCCACCCTGAGCGCGGTGGTGGATGCCGTCGCCGGCGCCGGGAGGGTCGACGTCTACGGGGTCGGCGCAAGCGCTTTCGTCGCCGCCGACCTGCAACAGAAGCTGCACCGCATAGGGCGCGTCAGCTTCGCGTGGAGCGACACCCACATCATGCTGACCTCCGCCGCCGTGCTCACCGGGGGCGACGTCGCCTTCGGCATCTCGCACACCGGCGCGACCGCGGACACCGTGGAGGCGCTGCGGGTGGCCCGGGAGCGCGGCGCGACGACCGTCGCGCTGACGAACTTCCCGCGCTCGCCCATCTCCGAGGTCGCCGACCACGTGCTGACCACTGCGGCGCGGGAGACAACGTTCCGGTCCGGCGCGATGGCCAGCCGGATCGCCCAGCTCACCGTCATCGACTGCTTGTTCATCGGCGTAGCGCAGAAGCACCTGGACAGTGCGCGTAACGCGCTGGAGTCCACCTACGAGGCCGTGGGTGGACACCGGCTCGGTCCGCGTCCCGACGGCCGCCGGAAGGCACGGGAGACTGGTAAATGACGTTGCCGCAGCCACGCGAGTCGATCGTGCGCGTCGATTCCCCCACCGAGCAGCGCAATCCCAGAACCGAGGGTATTGACCGACTGCCGACGGTGGACGTGCTGCGGATGATCAACGACGAGGACCGGCTGGTGCCCGCCGCCGTCGGCACCGTGCTGCCCGAGGTGGCGCGGGCCGTCGACATGGCCGTCGCCACCCTGCGGGCCGGCGGGCGGATCCACTACGCCGGCGCCGGCACCTCCGGGCGGCTGGCCACGCTGGACGCCGCCGAGCTCGTGCCGACGTTCAACACCCCCGCCGACTGGTTCGTCACCCACCACGCCGGCGGCGCCACCGCGCTGCGCAAGGCCGTCGAGAACGCCGAGGACGACTGGGAGGCCGGCGCCGCCGAGATCCGGGCCGAGGCGCATCCCGGCGACGTCGTCTTCGGGCTCACCGCGTCCGGGCGTACCCCGTACGTCATGGGCGCACTGGCCGCCGGCAACGAGATCGGCGCGCGGACCGTGCTCCTGTCGGCCAACCCCGCCGCCGCCCCGAGCGTGCCGGTCGACGTGCTCATCGCCGTCGACACCGGGCCCGAGGTGATCGCCGGCTCCACCCGGATGAAGGCCGGCACCGCCCAGAAGCTCGTGCTCAACGCCTTCTCCACAGCCGTGATGATCAAGCTGGGGCGGACCTACTCGAACTTGATGATCAGCATGCGGGCCACCAACGCCAAGCTCCGCGGCCGGACCCTGCGGATCCTGCGCGAGGCCACCGGTCTCGACGAGGCCGAGTGCACCGCCGCGCTGCTGGAGTCCGACGGGGACCTGAAGGTGGCACTGGTGCGACTGCTGGCCGGGATCGACTCCGCGCAGGCGGCGGAGGCTCTCACCGCGACCGGCGGCCACGTCAGAAATGCGCTGGCGGCACTCGGCGCCGCAGCCAGCTAAGACAACCCCCACCCATCCCGGGGGGCACCCCGAGGCCAGTCTACCAGCGAAAACGTGGAACGATCTTGGCGTGGGGATTGCTGTGGACAGCCGCGAAGTTGTCCACAGCAGCCGGATTCAGCCTTGACCGACGGCGTCGGCGATGCTGGCGGCTTCGCGGGCGCCGGCTTCCAGCGTGGAGCAGCTGAACTTCACCCACGCCCCGACGCCGTCGGGGGTGCCGGCGGAGAAGCCCTCGACCGCTGACCGGTACTCCGAGGCGCGGCGAAGACAGGCGACCTCGGGCACGGCCAGGCCCTTGGTGTCGAGGCCGGTGCCGATCATGGTGAGCCGGGCGGCGGCGCGGGCGATGACGCCGCTGACGGAGCCGAAGGGGGCCAGGGACAGGAGCTCGCCATGGACGACGGCGACGAGGACGGGGGCGGGGGCCTTGGTGCCGCCGGCGACGAGGGACGCCAGCAGTTCCAGGCGGGAGCCGCCGGCGGAGGGGCGGCCCAGGTCGTCAGAACCGAGCAGGTCAGCGGCGGCGAGGACGTGGAGGCGGGCGAGGGCCTGGAGGGGGGCCTTCTGCCAGGTGCCGAGCAGGGGCCCGATGGCCTCGGCGACTCGAAGGGAGCCGGCGAGCACGGGGTCGGTGACGGACCCAGATGGGGGAATTTCCACGGCCCCGCCGTCGAGGGCGGCGGAGGCCCGGGCGGCGCGGACGGAGGCCTCGGCGGCGGTGGTGGGCCAGCCACGGCGGTTGGCGGGGTGCCGGTGCACCTCGGCGACGGCGTCGCGAGCAGCCTCGACGGCCTCGGCGACACCGGGCAGCTCCAGCAGCGGCGCCAGCGGGTCGGTCACTGACCTTCCTCGCTGACGCTCGGCACACGAAGGTCCGCGACCGAAGTCGCAGTGCCGGATGGTTCCCTCGCAAGCTCGGTCACGATCGGCGACCCTACCCGCCGATATGGTCTAGACCTTACGGCACTGGTACGCGAAAGCCCGTAGCACTAGGTTCAGCAGCACACCGCAGGCGAGATCCAGGAGGCCAGGCACCATGACAGAGTCGTCCGCGTTGGACAACCTGCTCACCGAAAGCAGGTCGTTCCCGCCCAGCGAGGAGTTCGCCGCTCAGGCCAACGCGACCGCGGCGCTGCAGCAGGAGGCGGACGCCGACCGCGAGGCCTTCTGGGCCAAGCAGGCCGAGCGCCTGACCTGGGCGACCAAGTGGGACCAGGTGCTGGACTGGTCGGGCGCCCCGTTCGCCAAGTGGTTCGTGGGCGGCAAGCTCAACGTCGCCTACAACTGCGTGGACCGGCACGTCGAGTCGGGCCACGGCGAGCAGGTGGCGATCCACTGGGTCGGCGAGCCCGGCGACACCCGCACGATCACCTACAACGACCTCAAGCGCGAGGTCTCCAAGACGGCCAACGCGCTGCTGTCGTTGGGCCTGACCACGGGCGACCGGGTGGCCATCTACATGCCGATGGTGCCCGAGGCCGTCTTCTCCATGCTGGCCTGCGCCCGCCTGGGCCTGGTGCACAGCGTGGTCTTCGGCGGCTTCTCGGCGGAGGCGCTGCGTTCCCGCATCGACGACGCGCAGGCCAAGCTGGTGATCACCACCGACGGCCAGTACCGCCGCGGCACCCCGGTCTCGCTCAAGGCGGCGGTGGACGAGGCGGTGGCCAAGACCCCGACCATCACCAACGTCCTGGTGGTGCGCCGCACCGGCGGCGAGGTCGAGTGGACCGACGGCCGCGACCTGTGGTGGCACGACGTGGTGGACGGCCAGTCCGAGGAGCACACGCCGGAGGCGTTCGACTCCGAGCACCCGCTGTTCATCCTCTACACCTCGGGGACCACGGGTAAGCCCAAGGGCATCCTGCACACCTCGGGCGGCTACCTCACCCAGGCGTCCTACACCCACTACAACGTCTTCGACCTCAAGCCCGACACCGACGTCTACTGGTGCACGGCCGACATCGGCTGGGTCACCGGGCACAGCTACATCGTGTACGGCCCGCTGTCCAACCGCGTCACCCAGATCGTCTACGAGGGCACGCCGAACACCCCGCACGAGGGCCGGCACTGGGAGGTCGTGCAGCAGTACAAGGTCTCCATCTACTACACCGCCCCCACGCTGATCCGCACGTTCATGAAGTGGGGCGAGGACATCCCGGCCCGCTACGACCTGTCCTCGCTGCGGGTGCTGGGCAGCGTCGGCGAGCCGATCAACCCCGAGGCCTGGATCTGGTACCGCAAGCACATCGGCGCGGACAAGACGCCGGTGGTGGACACCTGGTGGCAGACCGAGACCGGCGCGATCATGGTCGCCCCGCTGCCCGGCGTCACGGTGGCCAAGCCGGGTTCGGCGATGGGCCCGCTGCCGGGCATCGGCGCGAAGGTCGTCGACGACGCCGGCAAGGAGGTCGGCCACGGTGGCGGCGGCTACCTGGTGCTGGACAAGCCGTGGCCCTCGATGCTGCGCGGCGTCTGGGGCGACGAGCAGCGCTACCGCGAGACCTACTGGGCCCGCTTCGCCGACCAGGGCTACTACTTCGCCGGTGACGGCGCGAAGTACGACGAGGACGGCGCGATCTGGCTGCTGGGCCGGGTCGACGACGTGATGCTGGTGTCGGGCCACAACATCTCCACCACCGAGGTGGAGTCGGCGCTGGTGTCGCACCCGCGGGTGGCCGAGGCGGCGGTGGTCGGCGCGACCGACCCGACCACGACCCAGGCGGTGGTGGCGTTCGTGATCCTGCGGGGCGTCAAGGAGGACGAGGACGCCAAGGCGCTGATCGCCGAGCTGCGCGAGCACGTGTCCAAGGAGATCGGCGCGATCGCCAAGCCGCGGCAGATCCTGGTCGTGCAGGAGCTGCCCAAGACCCGCTCGGGCAAGATCATGCGCCGGCTGCTGCGGGACGTGGCCGAGAACCGGCAGATCGGCGACGTGACAACGCTGGCCGACTCGACGGTGATGGACCTGATCTCCAGCGGCCTGCAGTCGGGCAAGTCGGAGGACTGAGCACCACTCACGCGACGGCCCGCGCGACGCGTTCGCGCGGGCCGCTTCGCTGTTGATCAGTTAACATAATGTGCGGGTGAGCCGGGAAGTCTGGTCGGCACGTGAACAGTCGACCGCTGGAGCCGCCCGTGACCCGATACCTGCGCACCGAGACTCGTTTCCTGCGCGCCGAGACTCGTTTCCTGCGCGCCGAGACCACGGGTGGCCTCATCCTGTTGATCGCCACCGCGATCGCCCTGCTGTGGGCCAATTCCCCGCTCGCCGAGAGCTATCACGCGCTGCGCGAGCTCCACCTGGGCCCGCTGACCGTGGACGAGTGGGCCAAGGACGGCCTGCTGGCGCTGTTCTTCTACGTCGCCGGCCTGGAGCTCAAGCGCGAGCTGGTCGTCGGCGAGCTGGCCGACCGCAAGGCGGCGGTGCTGCCGATCGCCGCGGCGGTCGGCGGCATGGTGGTGCCGGCGCTGCTCGCGCTGGCCATCAGCGGTGACGGCCAGGCGTGGGCGATCCCGGTGGCCACCGACATCGCGTTCGCGCTGGCGGTGCTGGCGATCACCGGCTCGGGGCTGCCGGCGACGGCGCGGATCTTCCTGCTCAGCCTGGCCGTGGTCGACGACCTCGGCGCCATCGCGGTGATCGCGATCGTCTTCAGCACGACGTTCGACCTGCTGGCCCTGGCCGCCGCGATCGCGCTGCTGGCCCTCTACTGGTTCCTCCAGCACAAGCGGATCCGCGCCTGGTGGCTGTACGTGCCGATCGCCGTGGCGACCTGGTTCGCCGTGCACGAAGCCGGTGTGCACGCCACGATCGCCGGCGTCGCCCTCGGCCTGCTCACGCGCGTGAAGGCCGATCCGGGCGAGGCGGAATCCCCGGCGGTCCGGTTGGAGCACCGGTTGCAGCCGTGGTCGGCCGGCGTCGCGGTGCCGGTGTTCGCCCTGTTCGCGGCGGGCGTGCCGATCGGCGCGGACGCGTTCCGGGCCCTGGTCACGGACGCGATCCCGATCGCCGTGGTGGTCGGGCTGATCCTCGGCAAGCTGGTCGGCATCCTGGGCGCGTCGGCGCTGGCGGTGACCACCGGGCTGGCGGCCAAGCCCCGCGGCCTGGGCTGGCGGGACATGGCGGCGGTGGCGATGCTCGGCGGCGTCGGCTTCACGGTCAGCCTGCTGATCTCCGAGTTGGCCCTGGCCGGAGAGGCCGCCGACCAGGCCAAGGCGGCGGTGTTGCTGGCCTCGGCGGCCGCGTCGCTGCTGGGCGCGGCGCTGGTTCTTCGGCGGAGTCGGGTGCACCGCACAGCGAACCCCCGAGGGTGCATGGCACGATGACCACCGTGACAGGCCCAGGACAGAACCCGAACGGCCACGGCGCTGGGCTGCCCCCGGTGCCCTCGATCCCGTTGACCGACGAGACTGCCCGCGACGTCGCCGGCGAGCAGTCGGTGGGCGGCCTGATCAAGGACGTGATGACCCAGGTCTCGGTCCTGCTGCGGGCCGAGATCGAGCTGGCCAAGCTCGAGGTCGGGGCGGAGGTCAAGAAGGCGCTGCGGGGCAGCGTGTTCTTCATCGGCGCGCTGACCATCGTGATGTTCAGCCTGTTCTTCCTGTTCTTCGCGATCGCCGAGCTGCTGGCCGACCTCGGCCTGTACCGGTCGGCCGCGTTCGGCATCGTCTGGTTCGCCATGCTGCTGGTCGCGGGCCTGCTGGGCTTCCTCGGCTACCGCAAGGTCAGGCGGCTGCGGGCGCCGGAACGCACCATCGAGACGATCAAGGACACGGCCGCGGCGCTGAGTCGCCCCGGCGAGCGCCCGTAGACCTGCGCCACCGGACCGTCTCGGCCAACGGCATTCGACTGCACGTCGCCGAGGCCGGCCGCGGTCCGCTCACGCTGATGCTGCACGGGTTCCCCGAGTTCTGGTGGACCTGGCGGCACCAGCTGCCCGCGCTCGCCGCGCACGGCCGCCACGCGGTCGCAGTCGATCTGCGCGGCTACGGCCAGTCGGACAAGACGCCCCGTGGCTACGACGGCTGGACGCTCGCCGGTGACGTCGCCGGGCTGATCAAGGCCCTGGGCGCTCGCCGCGCCCACCTGGTCGGCCACGGCTGGGGCGGGGTGCTGGCCTGGACGACGGCGGCGCTGCATCCGCGCCTGGTCGAGTCCGTCATGACGATCTCCGCGCCCCATCCGCTGGAGATCCCGCTGCGACCGCTGCTGCCGGCCCAGCCGCCGTTCTGGCCGGAGCGCCGCCTCGTCGCCGAGGACGCTGCCGTGGTCGAGCGCCTGCTGCGGACATGGACCGGCCCGAGTTGGACGCCCGATTCCGAGCTGCTGCGCCGGACCCGCGAGGCGATGCTGATCCGGGGCGTCCCGCATTGCAGCATGGAGTACTTCCGCTGGGCGTTCCGATCCCGGCTGCGAGGCGACGGCCGCGAGTTCGCCCGGGCGGTCAGCCGCCCGCTGGAGGCACCGGTGTTGCGGCTGCGCGGCGAGCACGACCTCCGGACGTCGCCGATCACCCGGCACGAGCCGTATCGCGTGATCGACGGCGCCGGGCACTTCCCGCAGTGGGAGGACCCGGACGCCGTGACCGCGCTGCTACTCGGCGCAGGAGCCGGTTGACACCGGCCGCACCAGCGACGGCGCCTGCTGCACCACCCGGCTGACCTCGGCCGTGGTCAGCGCGAAGCCGGTCTCCGGGTCGTCCACCGCCGCCCCGAACACGACCCCGATGACCTGGCCGTTCGGGTTGATCAGCGGGCCGCCGGAGTTGCCGCTCTTGACCGTGGACCGGATTGTGTAGACGTCCCGGGTGACCTTCTGGGTGCCGTAGATGTCCGGCCCGTTGAGCTGGATGCGCTGCCGTACCCGGGCCGCCCGCGCCGTGTACGGGCCGTCGAGCGGGTAGCCGAGCACGATCGCGTCCTGGCCCGAGGTGTAGTCCTGCTGGCTGAACGGCAGGACCCTGGCGTCGAGGCCGGGCACCGACAGCACCGCGACGTCGGCCTCCGGGTCGTAGTAGACGACGTGCGCGGTGAGCTGGCCGCCGCCGATCTCCACCGACTCGTCGTCGGTGCCGGCGACCACGTGCGCATTGGTCATCACCCGCTGCGGGGCGATCACGAAGCCGCTGCCCTCCAGCGCCCGCGAGCAGGACGGGGCCCGGCCCCGCACCTTGACCACGCTGGACTGCACGGCCTGCACGACCTGGCTGTTCTGCAGGGCCGTGTCCGGGGGGTCGACGTCGGTGATGGGGGTGCGGGTGAACGGCCCGGTCGCGGTGAGCAGGCCGGCGCTGAGCAGCCGGCTCACGTCGTTGGGCAGCTGCTCGGCCTCGGCCGGCATCAGGTTGTTGACGGTGCCCAGCACCACCGAGCCGCGGATGGCCGCGGCCAGCCCGGGCACCGGCACCGAGGTCAGTGGCAGGGCGAACACCCAGGCCACCACAAAAACCACGGCGCACTGCACCAGCGCGCCCAGCGTGTGGTCGACGCCGGTGAACGGGCCGAGCCGCACGTGCTGGCGGATGGACCGGCCCAGCCACACGCCTAACGTCTCGCCCAGGGCGACCAGCAGCACCAGCGCGCCCATCCAGACCGCGATCCGGGTGACGTTGCTGGCGAAGTTGGACATGATCAGCGGCGTCACGATGAGGCCGATCACGGTGCCGCCGAGCACGCCCACGGTGGCCGGCAGCGTGGTGATCAGGCCGTGCCGGGCCCCGGAGACCGCGGCGATCACCGCCAGCAGCACCACGACCAGGTCGACCCAGTTCACGCCTGCACCTCCGCGTTCGCCGCCCGCAGCGACTCGTCCAGATCACGCACGTCCGCCTGGTTCCACGGGCGTTCCCAGCCGGCCAGCCGCAGCAGCCCGGCCAGCAGGCCGGCGGTGAAGCCCCACACCAGCATGCCCGGCGCGGAGAAGGCCGGGCCGGTGAAACCGGAGGGATGCCGCACCCGGAACCGGTTGGCCGGATCGGTCAGGTGGGCGATCGGCACCCGGGCCACCGCCGCCGTCTCGGCCGGGTCGACCACGCGGACCGGCGACGGCCGCTCCCAGAGGGCCAGCACCGGCGTCACCATGAAGCCGGAGACCGGCACGAACAGCTCCGGCATCAGCGCGACCGCCCGCACCCCGTCGGCCCGCACGCCGGCCTCCTCCTCGGCCTCGCGCAGCGCCGTGGCGACCGGGCCGTCGTCGCCGTCGTCGGCGCTGCCGCCGGGGAAGGCGACCTGGCCGGGGTGGGAGTTGAGCGTGTCGGCGCGGCGGGTGAGCAGCACGTCCGGGCCGTCGACGCCGTCACCGAGCAGCATCAGCACCGCGGCCGGCCTGGTCGGCAGCCCGCCCGGCGGGCGCACCCTGGTCAGCTCGCCGGCGTCCAGGCCGGCGGTGGCCGCGACCAGGCCGGACAGCCACTCCGGCACGTCCGCCGGGTCCACCAGGGGGCCAGGACTCATCCGGTGACACTCCCGTCCGCATACTGCCGCACCGCCTGTTCCACCTGGTCCGCCGACTCGAACGGGGGCGAGGTGAGCTGCTTCGCCGTGCCGTCCGCTGCAACTACGTAGGTGACAGGAAAGACGTTCGGCTTGCCCAGCGCGTTGGCCACGGATGCGTTCGGATCCCAGACCGAGGGCAGCTTGACCTTCAGCGAGCCGAGCAGGTCCAGGCCGCTCTTCTCGTCACTCTGGGCCGGGATCTCGACAAGCAGCACCGGTATCGCCCCAGGTCGGGCCGCATATTCCTGGAGCGCGGGCAGCTCGGTGCGGCACGGCACGCACCAGGGCTCCCAGAAGTTGACCAGCAGCGGGCCGCCGCCGAGGGTGAGCTCCGAGCCGTCGGCCATGCAGGTGACCTTGATGCCGGCCAGCACGCCCTTGCCCGTCTGCTGGGGGCACGCCGGCAAGGCCGCGGTCCGCCGCAGCGCGCTGACGTCCGGCGTGGCCACGGCCGGGTCGGTCTGGGTCGAGGCCTGGCCCCGCGGCCAGACGGCGATCGCCGTGGCCACCGCGAGCACCGCCACGACCAGCGCCCAGCGCCACCGTGCGGTCATGTGGCGGCGCCAGCCTTCTTCGGGCTCTTCTTCTTGCCCCGGATCTGCTCGGCCAACGCCAGCAAGTGCGGGGCCTCCTCGCCCTTGACCAGCTTCTCCGCCACCGCCGGGTCGGTCGGGCCCTCGCCGAATGAGGGGCAGTCCGGGGCCAGGAAGCAGGCCCCGCAGGCCGGCTTGCGGGCGTGGCAGACGCGCCGGCCGTGGAAGATCGTCCAGTGCGAGAGCATCGTCCAGTCCTTGCGCGGGACGAGCTCGCCGATCGCGTGCTCGACCTTGACCGGGTCGGTCTCCTCGGTCCAGCCCCAGCGCCGGACCAGCCGGCCGAAGTGCGTGTCGACGGTGATGCCGGGGACGTCGAAGGCCTCGCCGAGCACCACGTTGGCGGTCTTGCGGCCGATGCCGGGCAGCCGGACCAGCTCCTCCAGGGTGCCGGGCACCTCGCCGCCGTGCTTCTCGACCAGCGCCGAGCCCAGGCCCATGATCGAGGTGGCCTTGTTCCGGTAGAAGCCGGTCGGCCGGATCATCTCCTCCAGCTCGACCCGGTTCGCGCCGGCGTAGTCGGCGGCGGTGCGGTACCGGGCGAACAGCGCCGGCGTGACCTCGTTGACCCGCTTGTCGGTGCACTGGGCCGACAGGATGACGGCCACCGTGAGGTCCAGCGCGGTGCCGAAGTCGAGTTCGCAGTGCGCGTCCGGGTACCCCTGCTGGAGCGCACGGGTCATCCGCCGCACTCGGCGGACCAGAGCCAGGTTGTTCACGGCGGCGGTCGGTGGCACTCGCCCAGCGTACGGACACCCACCGACATCGCCGACACGCCGGGGTGACCCCCGATGCGCGGGCCCGGACGACCATGGGAGAGGATGGAGTCATCATGACTGCCTGGTTGGTGCTCGTAGTACCGCTTCTGATCATGTTCTTCGCGCTGTTCATGGAGCGCGTGGAAGCTCGCCTGCGCCACGTTGCCGTGCAGGAGAACGAGGTCGAGGAGTTCCTGGAGCAGGCCCGGCCCGACGAGGTCAGGGCGCTCTACGGACACGGCATCGGCCGGGCGCTGGAGCTGTTCCGCCTGCGCAGGCTCGGCGGACGCGCCGCACGGCTGCGTCCCCGGCGGACCAGGGGCAACGGGTCCTAAGATGGCACGCTAGTGATCGGCGGCACCGGCCGCCGCGTCTCGAAGGAGGGACGAGGTGGACGAGACCCTGGCCCGCGCGGGCATCTTCCAGGGTGTGGACCAGTCGGCAGCCGAGGCGTTGCTCGTCACGCTGGAGGCGATCGACTTCCCGCGTGGGCACGTGATCTTCGCGGAGGGTGAGCCGGGCGACCGGCTGTACATCATCCACAGCGGCAAGGTGAAGATCGGCCGCAAGTCGCCGGACGGGCGCGAGAACCTGCTCAACATCATGGGCCCGTCGGACATGTTCGGCGAGCTCTCGATCTTCGATCCGGGGCCGCGCACCTCGACCGCGACCACCGTGACCGAGGTCCGGGCGCTGTCCATGGGCCGCCCCGAGCTGCGGGAATGGATCAGCAAGCGGCCCGACATCGCCGAGCAGCTGCTGCGGGTGCTGGCCCGTAGGCTGCGCCGGACGAACAACATGCTGGCCGACCTGATCTTCACCGACGTGCCCGGCCGCGTGGCCAAGGCGCTGCTCCAGTTCGCCCGCCAGTTCGGCAGCCAGGAGGCCGGCCTGCTGAGGGTCACTCACGACCTCACGCAGGAGGAGATCGCCCAGTACGTCGGCGCCTCCCGCGAGACCGTGAACAAGGCCCTGGCCGACTTCGCGCACCGCGGCTGGCTGCGCCTGGAGGGCAAGAGCGTGCTCATCCTGGACCCGGAGCGCCTAGCCCGACGCGCGCGGTAGTTCAGACAAAACACCGAACGACCCCTGTCCCCATCCTGGGACGGGGGTCGTTCCGCTGTCTGGCCAGGCACGATTCACGCATCGAACGGCCACACTTCAAGATCGGCAATCGGGCTTGGGGTCCGGGGCGAAGCCCCGGCGTGGGGGCGTGGGGGCCGGGCCCCCACAAGACACCCTGGAGCGATCAGGCCCGCGCTTTCCGCGGGCACGAAGTGCCCAGTCGCGAAAGGCCGGCCCGGGCCCCCGACGCCCTGACCGGCCTTTCGTGTTGCGCGGGCCATCCCCCGACGGGCCGCGCACCCCGTCCCCCCGGTCTCCGGCCCCGAACCGTCGACCGAGGAGGTCGTGCCCGGTCACTGTGACATGGATGGCCCCGTCACGGACAACCGGATTCACTCTCAAGGACTCCGAATTGGGTCTTTACGTTGCCGTCGTTCACCCACTCATCGCAACGCCGTGACTACATCGTGACGTAGGACTCCACTCTGGCACGGTCGTACCAAAGTTTGGCATACTGGTACACATGTCCCACTCCGCGACCCTCTCCGACTACCGCACGGCCCTGACCACCCCCGGCGCCCGGCTGCCGGTGCTCGCTTCCGCGCTGGCCAGGCTGCCGGTCGCGATGATCGGCCTGGCCCTGCTGCTGTACGTGCAGCGCGCCACCGGCTCCTTCGCGACCGCGGGCCTCACCTCGGCCGCGGCGCTGATCGGCGTGTCGGTCGGGTCGGTGCTCCAGGGTCGGGTCATGGACCGCATGGGCCCGACCCGCCCGCTGTGCGCGATGGCCGGTCTGACCCTGCTGTTCGTGGCCAGCGAGGTGTGGGCGATCGAGACCCACCAGCCCGAGTGGCTGGTCATTACCCTGGCCTTTGGCATCGGCCTGACCGAGATGACGGTCGGCTCGGCGTCGCGGTCGCTGTGGGTGCGGCTGGTGCCGCCCGGCCCGGTTCGCCAGGCGGCCTACGCCTACGAGGCGATCAGCATGGAGGTCTTCTTCATCCTGGGCCCGGGCCTGGCCGGCCTGATGACGGCGCTGCCGTGGCCCGGCACCGGCCTGGTCGCCGGCAGCCTGGCCATGGTCGTCGGCGGCCTGGCCTTCGCCCTGACACCGACGGTCCGCGCCTGGCGGCCCAGCCGGGACGAGCTGCGTCCGACCAGCCTGCTCGGCGCGCTGTCCAGCCCGGGCATGCGCACGGTGGCGCTGGCGGCGCTGGGCTTCGGCGTGACGATCGGCTTCGTCGAGGTCGCGGTGCCGGCGTTCGCCACCGAGGCCGGCGCGCCCACGATGGGCGGCCTGATGCTGAGCCTGTGGTCGATCAGCTCGGTGATCTTCGGCGTGCTCTACGGCGTGCGGCCCTGGCCGCGGGCCATGCACCTGCGGCTGCCGGTGCTGCTGGGCGGCTTCGCGCTGCTGATCCTGCTGCTGGCGCTGCCGTCGACGCTGTTCGGCCTGGCCATGGCCCTGCTGGCGGTGGGCATCCTGATCACGCCGCAGTCGACCGCCCACTCGGCGGCCATCGAACTGGTCGCGCCGGCCGGCACGACCACCGAGGCCTTCGGCTGGGTGATCACCTCGGTGACGCTGGGCCTGGCCATCGGCCAGTCGACCAGCGGTCAGCTGGTGCAGAACTTCGGCACCAGCTGGTCCTTCCTGGCCGCGGCCGGCGCCGGCCTGGTGATCGCCGCGCTGGTGTGGGCGCTGCGGGGCACCGTGAAGCAGTCCACGCTGACCACGGCGGCCCTGGTCAAGGTCGAAGAAAAACTGGGTTAGTCAGCGCGACCATCTGCTCGCCCCGCCGCACTTCGACGCGGATCCAATCGGAGTCGGCGGGACTGGTCGTGTGATCGACCGATCCCTCGCCGGCGTGCACCAGCCCGGTCTGGTCCAGGACCCGGGTCTGCGTGCCCGGCACGCCGTCCACCTCGACGTGGACGGTCACCGGACGGCCCGTGCGCAGCGTCTCCCCGATGCCGGCGCTGCGCCGGCCGTCCGTCACCGTGAGCGAGAGCTGGACCTGCGCCGACTCGGCGATCCAGTTGTGCCCGGCCTTCAGCCCCGCGAACAGGAACGGCCCAAACAGGTCCTCGGCCAGCACCACGTTGTGCGGCAGGCCCACCACCTGCGGCTCGGCGTGGGCATCGCTGTCGCCGACCGCCGGGATCCAGCGGCCCTCGCGCAGCATCGCGTCCCAGGCCTTGAGCGTCTTCTCGTCGTCGTCCGTCCACGGGCCGTTCCACACCTCGATCGCGTCCACGAGGTCGTAGCGGAACTCGAAGGAGCAGCCGATGCACGGCGCGTACGGATGCGCCGCCACCACCAGTCCGCCGACCGAGTGCACCTCGTCGACGAAGCGCCGGAAGTCCTCGGGCTGGGTGTCCCGGTAGCGCCAGTCGATCCAGCGGCCCACCGGCAAGTTCCACGCCGGCCAGTGCCCGGAACGGGTGGTGACCTCCTCGCCGTTGAGGATCAGCAGGTCCTCGGTGGCGTGCCGGCCCCACTGAAGCGAGGCGCTGGGCGAGTTGTGCTCGGTGGAGACGATGAAGTCCAGGCCGGCCGCGCGGGCCGCCGCCACCAGCTCGTCCGGGGTGCGCTTGCCGTCGGAGTAGACGGTGTGCAGGTGGCCGTCGCCGCGGTACCAGTCCCGGCCTCGACGGCGGGCCGGCGCGAACGACGGGGCCGGCTTCACCTCGAACGGCTGGCCGGACGGGCCGAACCGCAGGGTGATGTCCACGCGGTAGTTCAGGCCCTGCTCGGCCACGGTGTACGGGCCGAGGATGACGTGCCAGGTGCCGCGGTCGATCGGTCCCGGCAAGTAGCCCGGGGTCGCGTCGGAGGCGCTGATCGTGAACCGGTCGCGGGCGCCCCCGGACCAGCCCCGGAAGCCGTGGTGGTTGCCCAGCTCGTGGCCGGCCGGGCCGAACACGCCGAAGTCCAGGGCGTTGCCGAGCTGGCCGGGCGGCGCCTGCGGACGGTCGTAGCTGTAGACCACGGACAGCTCGGCGACGCCGTGCGGCACCTCGACCGGCAGGTAGTGCCAGTCCGGGGCGCCCGGCTCGAACCGGCCGGTGACGGTGATCGTCTGCTCGCTGCCGTCGACGCCGTCCGCGAACGCGACGCCCGGCAACATCTGCCCGGCCGCCAACGCGCCGCCCGCGATGAGCAGCGCCCTCCGGTTGATGCTCATGCGAGCGACGCTATGCGTCGGAACGTGACCCCGACACCACCACCAGATGAACTGACGGCCGGAATTGTCAGGGGTCGGTCGTAGCGTCGTCGCCATGGACCTCACCGCCACGACGTCGCAGCTGGCCAGCACGCTGGCCGACACGGTCCGGCTGCTGCCGGCCAAGATGTACGACCCGGTGCTGGCCGGCGTCCTGATCACCGCGGACCGGGACGGGGTGCTGGTCCGCGGCACCGACCGGGAGCGGGGCGTGCGGCTGCGGTGCGCCGCGACCGTGCATGCCGACGGTCAGGTTCTGGTGCCGGCCAAGCCGTTGGCGGAGACGCTGCGCGCGTTGGACGCCCCGCAGGTTCGGCTGGTCGTCGAGGGCGCACGGCTGGCCGTACGGGTGCCCGGCGCCCGCTTCGCCTTGCCGCTGCTGGAGGCCGATCTGCATCCCGGCGTGGCCGAGCCGCCGGCGCGGGCGGGCGAGGTCGACGGGCCGGAGTTCGCTTCCCTGCTGTCAGTCGTGGCCTCGGTGGCGTCTCGTGACGACGCGCTGCCGATGCTGACCGGCGTGCGGCTGCGCGGCGGGCCCAACCGGCCGCTCTCCATGGTCGCGACCGACCGCTACCGGCTGGCCATCGCCTCGCTGCCGTGGACCGGCGAGTCCGAAGTGGACGCCATGGTGCCGGCTTCGCTGCTGGTGGAGGCGGCCAAGCAGGCGGCATCGGCCGAGCGTGTCGCCCTGCACGTCGACGGCGACCGGGCCGGCCTGGTGTGGGGCGACTCGGGCATCGTCACCTCGCTGCTCGCCTCCACGCTGCCCGACGAGCGCAAGCTGCTGCCCACCACCGTCGACGCCACCGTGACCGTCGACGCCGACGCCTTGGCCGGCGCCGTCCGCCGGGTCGGCCTGTTCAGCGAGGGCCACCAGGTCGTGCAGCTCGACCTGGGCGACGGCGACATCCGCGTGCACGGCGGCGGCCAGCAGGTCGGCGAGGCCGAGGAGCACGTCAAGGCCGAGATCACCGGCGGCCGGCCCAGCCCCGCCTACCAGGTCCGCTACCTCTCCGACGCCCTCAAGGCCTTCGCCGGCCAGCAGGTGACGATGGCCGTCCAGCCCGGCCACCGCGGCACCATGTTCACCTCCGACGGCCGGCTCCAGTACCTGGTGGTGCCGATCCGGGCCCAGGCCTAGAGCGAGCGGAGGTACTCCAGCTGCGTGCGCACTGACCACTCGGCGGCGAACCAGAGGGAGCGGTCGACGTCGGCGTAGACGAGCTCGACCACCTGGCGGGGTGTGGCGTCGGGGCCGAGCTTGTCGAGGGCGGCGCGGACCTGGTTGAGGCGCTGCTCGCGGTGGGCCAGGTAGCCGCGGGCGGCGGTGCCGGCGTCGGCGAGGTCGGGGCCGTGGCCGGGCAGCACGAAGGTGCCGGGCGGCAACTCGGCGAGCCGGCGCAGGGAGTCGAGATACGGCCCGAGGTCGTTGGTGACGGTGGTGCCCCGGCCGAGCACGGTGTCGCCGGTGAGGATGGCCGGCGGGGCGTCGTGCTCCAGCCAGAAGCACAGCGAGTCGGCGGTGTGCCCGGGCGTGGCGAGCACCCGGATCTCCAGGCCGGCCTCGGCCAGCACGTCCCCGTCGGACAGGCCCTCAGAACCCAGCCGCAGCGCCGGATCCAGCGCGTACACGGGGGCGTTGACCATCTCGGCGAAGCGCCGAGCGCCCTCGGAGTGATCGGGGTGGCCGTGCGTGAGCAGGATGGTGCTGACCGGGCCGTGGGCGGCGACGAGGCCGAGGTGCCGTTCGTCGTCCGGACCGGGGTCGACGATCACACAGGCCTCGGAGTCGGGGGCGCGCAGCACCCAGGTGTTGGTGCCGTCCAACGTCATTTCGGACGGGTTGTCGGCCAGCAGCACACCAGCAGTGGGCGTGACCGGCCGCAGGACGCCGTAAGCCGGGTGCTCGGCGCGCTCCCCGACAGCAGGACGATCGCTCACTGCAGCACCTCGCTAGCGCTCGGTGTCCGCGTTCGCGGACGCTCTGCGTTGAATGGCTCGCTCGCAAGCTCGCTCACTGCAACACCTCGCCAGCGCTCGTTCGCAAACGCCCTGTGCAGAATGACTCGCTCACCGGCCGGCCACCTCGTCCTCCGGGCCCGGCTCGATGCCGAGCGAGGCGGTGGCGTAGGCCGGGTCGTCGGGCAGCACCGCGTGCAGCTTGCTCCCGCGCCGCACCACCTTGGGGATGATCTTGTCGGTGGTCGGCCGGTCGATGGCCATCGCGGCCGCCACGGTGCCGGCCTCCCGCAGCTCGGCCAGGGTCATCCAGGTCGGCGGCAGCAGCCCGACCCGGCCGGCCTTCCAGTCGTCGATGGCGTCCTGCGGGCGCTGCCACGCGGCGTGGTCGGCCTCGCTGGTCTGCCCGTCGGCCTGCTGCCCCTCGGGCAGCACGGCCAGGAAGAACCGGGTGTCGTAGCGCCGCGGCTCCTCGGCCGGCGTCACCCAGTTGGCCCACGGGCGCAGCAGGTCGGCCCGCAGCACCAGGCCGGCGTCGGCCAGGAACTGGGCCAGCGACACCTCCCGGTTGACCAGGGCCTGCCGCACGTCGGCGTACTTGGCGGTGTCGGCCACCACCGAGACGTCGTCCTTGCCGGCCAGCAGCACACCCGACTCCTCGAACGTCTCCCGCACGGCCGCGCACACCAGGGCCCGGGCCGTGCTCGGGTCGCAACTGAACTTGCGGCCCCACCAGGCCGGCTCGGGGCCGACCCAGGCGACGGAGGTGTCGGCGTCGCGGCGGTCCACGCCGCCGCCGGGGAACACCGTCATGCCGCCGGCGAAGGCCATGCCGGTGACCCGGCGCAGCAGGAAGACCTCCAGGCCGGCGTGGCCCTCGCGGACCAGGGCGACGGTCGCCGCGTCCTTGGGCGTCACGGGCGGGTTCGGCGGGGTGGCCGGCACCATCGCCTCGGGCAGCGTCAGTTCCTCGGGCAGCTGTGGCACGTCCACGAGCCTAAGGGCGAACCGCCGTCTGCTCCCGTGGAGAATCATCACGTGGACGACCAACTGCGCGTGGGACTCATCGGCGCCGGCCCCTGGGCCACCACCGTGCACGCACCGGGCCTCGCCGATCATCCCGGCACCCGGCTGGCCTCCGTGTGGGCCCGCCGCCGGGACGCCGCGGCCGAGCTGGCCGGCCGCTACGGCGCCGAGGTCGCCGACGACCTGGACCGGCTGATCGACCAGGTCGACGTGGTCGCGGTGGCCGCGCCACCGTCCGTGCAGGCGGAGCTCGCGCTGCGGGCTGCCCAGGCCGGCAAGCACCTGCTGCTGGAGAAGCCGATGGCCGGCACGGTCGAGGAGGCCCGCCGGCTGGCCGGGGCCGTCGCCGACCACGACCTGGCCTCGCTGCTGATGCTGACCCTGCGGTTCTCGCCCGAAGTCGTCGACTGGCTGGCCGAGCTGGGCAAGCTCGGCGGCTGGACCGGCGGCAGCGTGCAGTGGCTGTCCGGGGCGCTGCTGGGCGGCAAGTACGCCGGCTCGCTGTGGCGGCAGGACCAAGGCGCGCTGATGGACGTCGGCCCGCACGCCTTCGACCTGCTCGACGCCGCGCTCGGGCCGATCACCGAGGTGTTGGCCGCGCACCGGGCCGACAACGACCTCTGGCACCTGATCCTCGGCCACGGCGACGGCGCCACCAGCACGGCCACGCTGTCCATGCGACTGCCGACCCAGCCCACCGTCGTCGAGTTCTCGGTCTACGGCTCGCACGGCCACCGCGCCCTCGCCGCCCGCCAGACCCCGGCCCAGCAGGCGTACACCGCGATGCTGGACGACTTCGTCGCCATGGTGCACAGCGGCCGGCACAGCCACCCCTGCGACGCCCAACGCGGCCTGCACCTCCAGCAAATCCTCGACCAGGCCCTCCGCAAGCTCCCCTAACGCTTGGAAGGGGGCTTTCCTCCACTCCGAGTGGAGGAAAGCCCCCTTCCAAGCGTCAAAACCGGGGGGGGTTATTGCTCGCGTTGGGCTAGTTCCTCGTGGAGTTGGCGGAGGAGGTCGCGCTCCACGTCGCTGAGCTTGTCCTCGGCGATCGGCTTGTAGTCGACCAGGCCGAGGGCCGACGGGTCGGCGGAGGGCTCCAGCACCGGCGGCTGGGGGGCGGACTTCTCCACCGCCACCGGCTCGACGGCCTCGGCCGGTTCGACGACCGGGGGCGCCGGCTCGGCCTTGGCCTGGGCGTGCGCGACCGGCTTGATCGGCACCACCGACGCGCTGCCCTTGGCCCGACGGCCGCCGCTGGTGCTCGGCGTGGCCACGTGCTGGCCCGATAAGTTGATCGGCTTCGCGTCCGAGGCGGCCAGCTGGTGGTAGTCGCTGCGGTCGGCGCCGGACTTGAGCACCTCGACCACGGCCCGGATGCCGGCGACCTCCAGGGCCTGGCCGATCCGGTACGCGGTCGCCGGCGCGAAGCCGTCCGGACCGATCTCGACCAGCACCACCCGCTGCGGCACCGCGCCCGGCGTCGCGCCGGCCGGGGTCACCCGCCACACCGCGGAGACCGACTGCACGCCGATCAGGAAGTCCACCACCGGGGCCAGCGCCGCGCCGACACCGGCGCCCGCGTCCGGCTCGTAGGTGAACCGGTGCGGCGGGGCGTACCAGGTGTCGCGGACCTTGAGCCGGTCGGCCAGCGAGGGATCGGACCGGGACTGGTCCAGCAGCGCCCGCAGCTGGCCGTTCTCAGCCGGGGTCACCGGCACGCCGCCGGCGATCAGGCAGCCGATCAGCAGCTCCACCGCCCGGTCCGACTCGGCGATGGCCACCAGCTCGCGGGCCGAGGTCAGCGCGTCGTCATCGACGCGGCCGGCCATCCGCAGCAGGATGTCGTGCAGCCGATCGGGCAGTCCGTCCCCAGTCGCGACGTCCGACACGACGGGTCTCCTTTCACGCGTGGGCGAGATCAGCCGCGCCGAAGCACAGCAGTTCGGACACGTCGAGCGCGAGGCGGTGGTAGGGCGTCAGGTCGTAGTCCGGCGCCAGCACCTCGACGCACGGCTCGTGCTCGCCCAGCGCCCGCAGCATGCGCTGGAGCTCGCCGGCCAGCCGGTGCTGGTCGGCGACCGCCGTCACCAGCACGACGCGGTGCGTCCGCCCGTCGCGGGCGTGCCGCCAGGCGCAGCGCACCTCGCCCAAGCCCTCGCGGCCGCGCAGCGTCGCGCCGAGCACCACGCCCACCTGGTCGCCGCCGGCGGCCTCGTGGGCGGGCTCGGCGGTGAAGGTGTAGTCCGGGTCGGGGGCCGCGCCGATGCCGAGCACGGAGCTGGTGAGCGCGGGATCGGCGCCGATCCCGCGCAGCAGCAGGTGCTCGTCGGCGGTCAGGCCGACCCGGTCGTGCAGCAGCGCCCGGGGCAGCGCCCGGCCGAGGACCGGCATGGCCCCGCTGGCCAGCCAGTCCCGGAACCGCCACAGCTGGTCGTCGGACAACCGTCCGGCCAGTCTCAGCAGCAGTTCATGCGCGTTCAGCTCGGCGTTGTCCGGCACGCCCACCGCCCCTTCCCGTGGCGAAGGTGACTCTCGCGGTCTAGCAGACCAGCAGACGACACCATAGCGCCACCCGAACGGGGGACAGAATTAGCCGATTTCGACGATCAACTCGACCTCGACGGGTGCGCCAAGTGGCAGCTCGGCCACCCCTACGGCGGAACGGGCGTGCTGCCCGGCCTCGCCGAAGACCTCGCCGAGGAACTCCGACGCCCCGTTGATCACCGCGGGCTGGCCGGTGAAGCCCTCGGCCGAGGCCACGAAGCCCACGACCTTGACGATCCGGGTGATCGAGTCCAGGCCGACCAGCGCGTCCACCGCCGCCAGGGCGTTCAGCGCGCAGGTGCGGGCGTAGTCCTTGGCCTCGTCCGCGCCGATCTGGCCGCCGACCTTGCCGGTCGCCGGCAGCGCGCCCGCGACGAACGGCAGCTGACCGGAGGTGTAGACCAGCGAACCGGTGCGCGCGGCCGGCACGTAGGCCGCGACCGGCGCGGCCACCGCGGGCAGCTCGATGCCCAGCTCCTTGAGCCTCGCCGACCAACTCACGCCGTCTTCTCCCGCTTCAGGTAGGCGACGTGCTGCTCGCCGCTCGGGTTGGTCAGCACCGTCACCAGCTCCCAGCCGTCCTCGCCCCACTGGTCGAGGATCTGCTTGGTCGCGTGGATCAACAGCGGGACGGTGGCGTACTCCCACTTAGTCATGCCGGGAGCCTAACCGGCACGCTATTTTCGATCACGTGGAGACGTGGCGGATCATCGCGACCTGCCTGGCCGCGTTCGGCGGGATCATCATGATCCTGCTGATGACCGGCAAGACCCGCGACCGGCGGGACAGCACCGCGGGCGACATCGCCCGGGTCGCGGCGTGGTCCTCGCTGTTCTTCGCGGGGCTGTGCCTGCTGATCGCCCTGGTGCTGCCGGCTACCGTGGTCTGGGGCATCGTCGCCGCCCAGTACATGATCCTGGTCCTGATACATCACATTGGGTAACGCTCACTGTGACATGGCCCCGCCTCCGGCAGGGCAGCGAGGCCGCTCGTGACCGGCCTCGCGATCGTGGTCGATACCTCAGCCCATCTGCAGCCGAGTGCCGGGGCGGCCGCCTAGGCTGGGCGTTGTGACCACACCCATCGTCGGCTGGACCGAGGAGCTCACCCGCGCCCGGTTGCACGTGGTCACCGGCAAGGGCGGCACCGGCAAGACCACCGTGGCCGCGGCGCTGGCCATCGCGCTGGCCACCGGTGGCCGTCGGGTGCTGCTGGTCGAGGTCGAGGAGCGGCAGGGCATCGCCCAGCTGTTCGACCGCGCGCCGCTGCCCTACTCCGAGGAGCGCATCGCGTCCGCCCCCGGCGGCGGCGAGATCCGCGCGCTCGCGGTGGACGCCGACGCGGCGTTCATGGAGTACCTGGCCATGTTCTACAACCTTGGCTTCGCCGGCCGGACGCTGCGCCGGATGGGCGCGATCGAGTTTGTCACCACGCTGGCCCCCGGCCTGCGGGACGTGCTCCAGACCGGCAAGGTCAAGGAGTGCGTTGGCCGCACCGACGAGGCCGGCCGGCACATGTACGACCACGTGGTGCTGGACGCCCCGCCGACCGGCCGGGTGGTGAAGTTCCTCGACGTCACCAAGGCCGTGCAGGACGTGGCCAAGGTCGGGCCGATCAAGGGCCAGAGCGAGGGCGTGGTGCGGCTGATGCACTCCGGCGACACCGCCGTGCACCTGGTGACGCTGCTGGAGGAGATGCCGGTCCGGGAGACCCTGGACGCGGTGGCCGAGCTGGACGGGGCCGACCTGCGGCCGGGCGCGGTGTTCGTGAACCGGGTGCGGCCGGCGCGGCTGGCCAACCGCTCGGTGCCGGCGGCGGCCGGCGGGCGGGTTGACGCCGACCGGCTGCGGGCCGGGCTGGCCGCCGCCGGCCTCAAGCTGCCCGAGGACGAGGTGACCGGGCTGGTCGAGGAGACCGTGGAGCACGCCGTGCGGGTGCAGGCCGAGCAGCGGGCCCGCGAGCTGCTGGCCGAGGCCGACCTGCCCGCCGTCGAGCTGCCCGAGCTGGTCGACGGCGTGGACGTCGGCGCGCTGTACGAGCTGGCCGAGACGCTGGTCGACCAGGGGGTTCGCTGATGCCGGCCAAGCTGCACGTGGACAAGCTGCTGGACGACCCGGCGACCAAGGTGATCGTCTGCTGCGGCTCCGGCGGCGTCGGCAAGACCACCACCGCCGCGGCGCTGGCCGCGCGGGCCGCCGAGCGCGGGCGGCGCACCGTGGTGCTGACCATCGACCCGGCCCGCCGGCTGGCCCAGTCGCTGGGCCTGCGGGAGCTGGACAACACGCCCCGTCAGGTGGCGGTCGACGGCTTCGACACCGAGGACCGGCTGCACGCGATGATGCTGGACATGCGCCGCACGTTCGACGACATGGTGCTGGCGCACGCGGGGCCGGACCGGGCCGAGCAGATCCTGTCCAACCCCTTCTACCAGACCATTTCCTCGTCCTTCTCGGGCACGCAGGAGTACATGGCCATGGAGAAGCTGGGGCAGCTGGCCGCCGACGGGTCGTGGGACCTGATCGTGGTGGACACCCCGCCCAGCCGGTCGGCGCTGGACTTCCTGGACGCCCCGCAACGGCTGTCCACCGTGCTGGACGGACGCATCATCCGCCTGCTCTCGGCCCCGGCGAGGGCCGGCGGCCGGGGCCTGCTCAAGCTGGTCGGCGCCGGGTTCGGGCTGTTCACCAAAGCCATCTCGACGATCATCGGCGGGCAGCTGCTTGCCGACGCGTCGGCGTTCGTGCAGGCCTTCGACAGCATGTTCGGCGGCTTCCGGGAGCGGGCCCAGAAGACCTACCAGCTGCTGCGCTCGCCGGGCACCGCGTTCCTGGTGGTGGCCGCGCCGGAGCCGGACGCGCTGCGGGAGGCGTCCTACTTCGTGGAGCGGCTGGCCGCCGAGTCGATGCCGCTGGCCGGGCTGGTGGTCAACCGGACCCATCCGGTGCTGGCCAAGCTGCCGGCCGGCAAGGCGCTGGCCGCGGCCGAGGAGCTGGACCGGGGCAACGAGGCGCCGCTGGCCGCCGCCGTGCTGCGGCTGCACGCCGACCGGGTGGCCGTGGCGACCCGGGAGCAGCGGCTGCTGGCCCGGTTCACCAAGGCTCACCCGTCGGTGGCCGTCACCGCGGTGCCGGCGCTGGCCGAGGACGTGCACGATCTGGCCGGCCTGCGGGAAATCGGCCGCCGGCTGGCCGGTGAGTGAAAGCGCACGCGCTTGTTTCGCCGGTGGCGGCGAGATAACCGCCACCGGCAAATCACGCGTCGATCATCGAATTATATTGAGCCCGCAACAAAGGGCAAAGATCAACTGACCTTGTACTCGTCAAGATCGGCATGTTCGCGCCGCGCCGACTCCAGCAACTCGAACCACGAGTCCACATCCGGTCGACGACGGAGCAGAGCCCTGCGCTCACGCTCGGTCATTCCGCCCCACACGCCGAACTCGATGCGATTGTCGAGCGCCTCGGACAGGCACTCGGTGCGCACCGGACAGCTCAAGCAGATGACCTTGGCTTTGCGCTGCTCAGCCCCTCGAACGAACAGCTGCTCCGGATCCTCGTCCCGACACGAGGCGCTGACACGCCAATCCCCCTGAACGAACTGCATGACCCCCGCTCCCCTACGTCTCGTCCAAAAACCGATACCCCCCGGTACCGGGTGCCGTAGGCTGACCGCGGGTGCGGACTGTCCTCCGGCGTTGTCATGAGACGTTGACGGACTGTAGAGCCATCTGGTTCCCCTGCCAACACCGGGTTACCCGAATGTGAGCTTCACCCACCCGAAGTGGTGAATGAACGTCGCGGTGAGCGCTCACACCGGAGCACCACGTGATGACGCGTACTGTGGCTGGCGTGCGTGTGGGCAACGGTCTTGTGAAGCTGGTCGGTCTGTGCCTTTTGGCCGGTGTGCTGGTCGCGGGCATGCTGTTCCCGACCGTGGGGGCGCTGGGGGTGGTGTCCAACCGCGCCAGCGACACGGTCGACGCCACATCCGCGGACCTGGTCACCACCGACCCGCCGCTGATGTCCGTGGTCGAGGACCGCAACGGCGCGCCGATCGCGTACCTGTACCAGCAGTACCGCGTCAACACGCCGGCCGACCAGATCGCCCCGGTGATGAAGGCCGCCATCGTCGCCATCGAGGACCGGCGCTTCTACCAGCACTCCGGCGTCGACTGGCAGGGCACCTTCCGCGCGCTGCTGACCAACCAGGTCAACGGCGGCGTGACCCAGGGCGCGTCCACCATCACGCAGCAGTACGTGAAGAACTACCAGGTGCTGGTGGCCGGCCGGGGTGACAAGACCGCCCAGGAGCAGGCCCAGGCCCAGACCGTGGCCCGCAAGCTCAAGGAGGCCCGGGTCGCGCTCCAGCTGGAGAAGAAGCTGTCCAAGGACGAGATCCTGACCCGGTACCTCAACCTGGTCACCTTCCTCGGCCAGGTGGACGGCGTCGGCACCGCCTCCCAGG
Source organism: Kutzneria sp. NPDC052558 (assembly GCF_044547355.1). Taxonomy (NCBI): domain Bacteria; kingdom Bacillati; phylum Actinomycetota; class Actinomycetes; order Pseudonocardiales; family Pseudonocardiaceae; genus Kutzneria; species Kutzneria sp. NPDC052558. The sequence goes on along the minus strand of NZ_JBIUAG010000003.1, from coordinate 345,085 downwards.
TGTTCTTCAACACCACCCCGGACAAGCTCACCCTGCCCCAGGCCGCGCTGCTGGCCGGCGTGGTGAACAACCCCGTCAGCTACGACCCGTGGCAGCACCCCAAGGCCGCCACCGACCGCCGCAACGCCGTCATCGACGCCATGGCCTCGACCGGCAAGATCACCACCGACATCGCCGCCGCCGCCAAGAAGACCGACCTGGGTATCGGCCCCGAGCCCCAGCTGCCGGCCAGCGGCTGCGTCGGCACCGCCCCCGAGGTCGGCTTCTACTGCGACTACGTGCAGGGCTACCTCCAGGAGGCCGGTTTCACCCCGGACCAGCTCAAGACCGGCGGCTACGTCATCAAGACCAATCTCGACCCGGACATCTCCAAGATCGCCAAGGCCCAGGTCGAGCACAACGTGCCCAAGACGGCCAACGGCATCGCCAACACCATGGCGATCATCAAGCCGGGCTCCCAGTCCCACGACGTGGTGGCCCTGGTGGCCAACCGCGACCTGGGCGTGGACGCCGCCGCCGGCCAGACCCTGACCAACCTGCCGGCCGACGTCAGCGACAACTTCGGCGCCGGCTCGATCTACAAGGTCTTCACCGCCGCAGCCGGGATGGAGAAGGGGCAGGTCGGCCTCAACACGATCATCCCCAACCCCCAGAGCACCTGTTTCCAGCTGCCGATACGTGATCAGAACACCAAGTGTTACCCGGTGAAGAACGACGACGCGGTCAACGTCGACCCGATCAGCCTGCACCAAGCGCTGGCCATCTCGCCCAACACCTCGTTCACCAAGGTCGAGCTGGACGCCGGCATGCCGGCAGTGCTGGACATGGCCTCCCGGCTGGGCATGCGCAAGACCATGCAGACCAACCAGGCCGGCAAGACGCCCGACCCCAGCCAGCAGAGCGAGCTCTACAACCAGCCGCAGAGCCAGTCATTTCTCAACAGCCCGTCATTCACTCTCGGCGTGAGCCCGCTCAGCCCGATGGAGCTGGCCAACGCCGGCGCCACTCTGGCCAGCGGTGGCATCTGGTGCCCAGCCAACCCGATCGCAAGTGTCGTCGACCACACCGGCAAGCCGGTGCCGATCAACGCCCCCGCGTGCGAGCAGGTCGTCAACAAGGCCCTGGCCGACTCGCTGCTCAACGGCATGAAGGACGACACCACCGCCGGCACCTCGACCCAGGCCGCCCGCAACGCGCACTGGACCCGACCCATCGCGGCCAAGACCGGCACCACCGACTCCAGCGAGTCCGTCGGCTTCCTCGGCATCATGGCCAACTACGCGGCCTCGTCCCTGGTGTTCAACGACGGCTCCAGGCCCGAGCCGATCTGTGGCACGCTGCCCATCCGCACCAGTCCCAGCTGCGGCGGCAACCTCGGCGCCTTCGGTGGTGTCATCGCCGCGCCGCCGTTCTTCAACGCCTTCAACCAGATCCTCGGCAACTCCCCGCCGCTGCCGGTGCCCAACGCCGACCCGGCCTACCTGGACAAGAACAACCACGGGCCGGCCATCCCCTACGTCGTCGGCAAGAACGTCGGCGACGCCACCAACGCCCTCAAGGCCGCCGGCTACGGGGCCGTGCAGACCGCCGACTTCAACTCCATCGCCCCCAAGGGCACCGTCGTCGGCCAGACCCCGATCGGCTCCGCCCCGCGCAGCACGGGCATCACCCTCTACGTGAGCACCGGCTTCGTGCCCCAGGCCCAGGGCGCGACATCACCCGCGCCACCGTCAGCCACCACAACACCAGGCGGTTGATGACATCCTCAGTAAAGGGGTGCCAACGCTACGAGCGCTGACACCCCTTTACTAGTACCAAATATTTCGATCAGCAGGCATGCAACAAAACTTGCATTGCATAATCAACAGGCGTCCAGTTGACGGCCCGAGAAATCGCCCCCAAAACTCATGAAATGATCGATCAAACGGCCGGGTCAGCAATCGTCACAACTATTCTTTGCGTCCACCCCAACCTCCGCCACGCTTCACCCTCTCGAAGGCGAGGTAACATATAACGACACACAAGGCCATGGCGACTACTGCCGCAACGCCAGACGTGCGCCCACCCGCCAATGCGACCAGAACAGAACCTATTAGCGCAAGAACTAAGCCGGACAATATGAGAGCGTTAGCCATTTACACACCTCAACAGCTTGCTATCGTCGAGATTCCAGTTCCAACTAGACCAACACCCACGCCCGCAATTCCAAGCGATGGCCAAAAGCTCAACCCTCCCGTCACCAAAGCCGAGCCGATGCCACCAATCAAAGAAAGGGCGCCGCCAACGACTTGCAGTATACCCCCAAAGCACGCCATATGTGAACCAACCCAGCTAATGGCACCACTCACCGCGCCGCCCACCGCGTGGGCAGCATTGTGAAGACCGCAAGCCGTGTCACAGGAAGGCGTGAAACACGCTTGCGTGACGCAGGTGCCAGGCGGCATGTCCTGCTGTCCATACACGGGCATGCAAGTCGATCCAACGAACTGACACTTCGACACGGGCGGACATACCCAAAGCCCATTGCCGGCAGCCTTGCAGTTACTTGCCCCGCTCTGAACAACCTGCGCCTGAGTTAGGGTTTCACAACGACCTGTCGGGTCGGCTCCATTGAACGGATTGTCGTTCGTATACGCGTACGGACTACGGGTTGAATCGACAGCAGGGTCGACGGTCAGAAACTCGGCCGTGCCGGGATCGTAGTAGCGGGCACGGAGGTAGAGCAGGCCGGACTCCGAGTCGGAGTACTGGCCCGTGTACTGCAGCGGCGTCGGAACAGTGCCACTTGAAGTCGCCTGCCCATAAGGCGTGTAGGTGTACGACTGAACTATATTGGACAGGCTGTTGAGCAGTGCCAGGGTGGAGCCGATCTGGTCGTGCACGAACCAGAAGGAGCCAACGCCGTTGATCTGCTCGATGGGCAGCCCGCCGGGACCGTAGAGGAAGGTGTTTGCACCGTCGGTCAGGACATTCGGCGTGGAAGCGGCGTCCCATGTGAAGTTGCTCGTGGCGCTGCCAACGGTCTTCGAGGTACGGAGGCCGTCGCCGTTGTAGGCGTAGGTTGCCGAGATGGGGCCGTTGCCGAATGAGGTGAGACGACTGGCCTGGTCGTAGGAATAGGTGGTGGCGCCAGCCTTCTTACGTTCGCCGAGGGCGTCGAACGTGTAAGTGGTGGCACCAGTCGGAGCGGTGCCGCAGGTGGGGTTGGAAACCGTGCCGGTCGGCAAGGTCCAGCAGAGCTGCCCAGCAGAGTCGAAGGTCTGCGTAGCGGTGCCGACAGTAGTCGGGTTGCTGGCAGCGTCGTAGGCGAAATTTGACGTGCCGGCGGACTTCAGCTGCTCACGAGCGGTATAGCTGATGGTCTGCGACACCGGCCCAATGACCTGGGAGCCTAATTGTCCCATAGGGTCCCGCCCATAGTTGGCGGACAGTAGCGCCCTACTGCCGGCGGCGGCGTTCGTGGACGTCAGCTGATCACTGTCGTTGAAGCCGTTGGTGACCGTGGTGCCGTTCGGATACTGGGCGGTCTTCACCTGTCCGTCGTTGTCGTAGCCGAAGACGGTCTGGTTGGTGTTCCAGTCGGTGACGGTCTTCAGCCGCTCGGCGTCGTCGAATGTCTGGATCACCGAGGTGGTCTGGCCCGGATAGGTGATCGAGGTCTGATTGCCGGCGCTGTCATACCCGTAGCTGACGGCGACTCCGGAGCCTTGGGTTTGTTTCGTGACGTCACCGAAGGTGTCGTACGTCCAGGTGGACGTGCCGGTGCCGTCGGTCATCGACTGCCGTTTCCCGTCAGGGAAATAGGAGTAGCCGACAGTCGGCGTCGTGCCGTCGGAGTAGGTGACGGTCTTGAGCTGCCCGGCGGCGTCGTAGCCCATGGTGGTTACCCGGCCGGCGGAGTCAGTGGTGGTGAGGGCCAGACCAGCGGCGTCGAGATGCGTGGCGGTGGTTCGATTGTCGGGATCGGTCCGACCGGTCTTGCGGCCCTGGCCGTCGTAACCGTAGGAGGTCTTGGCGCCGAGCCCGTCGATGGTGTCGGCGACGGTCCCGTCGGGGTTGTAGTCGGTGATCTGCGTGGTGTTGTCGGCCTGAGTGACCTTGGTGGCCTGATCCACGGGGTCGAACTTGGTGACCACGGTGTGATTGTTGGCATCCGTGGTCGAAACCTTGTTGCCGTCGGCGTCGTAGGCCGCGGTCGAGGTGTGGTTGAGCGGATCGGTGGTGCGGTTGACGTTGCCGTAGGCGTCGTGGCCGTAGGTGGTGCAACCCTTTGCCGGCGGTGTGCACGACGGCGTCACGCCCGCGGCGGTGCCATTGGGATCGACAACGGCGGTAAGCCAACCGGTCTGGGTGTTGTACCCGTACTGGGTCTTGTCGCCGACGGCGTCGGTGACCGTCGCCTTGTCGCCGAAGGTGTCGTAGGACGTCGTGGTGGTCTTGCCGTTGGGGTCGGTGACGCGGGTCTGGTCGGCGGGGTGGGCAGCATCGTCGTAGTGGTAGGCCGTGGTGCGCGTCGGGGCTGGCCCGAAGTTGCCGTCCACCGACTCGACCACGTTGTTGGCCTGGGTGACCGTGGTCGAGGTTGGCACCAGGGTGTTCGGGTCGTAGGTGGTGACCGTCGCCACGCCGTTCGCGTCGATGCTCTCGATCAGGTCATCGTTGCTGTCGTAGGCATAGTTCTTGGTGAAGCCGAGGCCGTCAGACTCCGAGATCTTGTTGCCATGGTCGTCGTAGCTGAAGGTTTCGACGTTGCCGTCGGGGTCGGTCTGGCCGGACACCCCGAGCGTCACCGGGTCATAGGTGTAACTGGTGGTGCCGGCGTCGGAGGTGCCGTACCCCTTGGTCTCCGACGTGAGCAGGCCGTTCTGGTACGAGTCCAGCGTCTTGTGCCCGGACGGATCAGTGACCAGTGTCTGCCCGGCGGCCAAGCCGCCGTCGGGGCTGTAGGTGAAGGTGGTGGTGTGACCGTTGGCGTCGGTCTGCGTCTTCACGCGTTCGGCGCTGTCGTAGGTCATCGAGGTGACGGCCGAGGCCGCGCCGCCATAGTTCTTCGGCGACCGCATCGAGGTCATCAGGTGACCGGTGTAGGTGTACTGGGTGTGGTCGTCGTCCTTGAGTGTCGGCGTCCTGGTGGTGCCGACCCCGTAGACGTCGGTCAGGTTGTCGTTGCCGTCATAGCCATACGTGACGGTACGGCCTGCGGAGTCGGACAAGCCGGTGATGTGGTTGCCGGTCCAGGTCAGCGTGTAGGCCCGGTTGGCCGGATCGGTGATCGTGTGCAGATGGCCGCTGCCGTCGTAGGCCAGGCTGGTCTTGTACGGGGTGCTGGCCTTGCTGCCGGCGAGATCGGATTCCGCGGTGAGATGGCCGCTCGTCGCGTCGAAGGTGTAGATCTCCTTGGCCCGTCTGGTGAACACGTAGTTCGAACCACTCTTGATCAGGGTGGCGTCGTATCGCGGCGCCGAGGGCGCGTAACTGCCCGACGAGTTGACGAACGTGACCTGTGAGCCGTCCTCCTGATGCACGGTCACGTTGCCGGTGGTGCCGTCGGTGGTCGTCGACAGGTTGTAGCTGTAGGTCCAGCCCCAGCCGAACGGGCCGTCGACGGCTTGAGAACCGTTGGGGCCGCTGGGATCGGCGACCGCCTCGGCATAGCTGCGCCCGAAGTTCAGGGCCATGCCTCGGCCGGGCGTCGACAGGTCGGTGAAGTCGTCGCCGAAGAAGCCGGTGGCCGTGTTGACCGGGTCGCCGGCAGTGCGGGAGACGCAACCGCACTGCACCCAGGCAGGGTTGGATCCCTTCGGCGCGTCCTGGATTCCCGGAGGGCCGCCGATCGGCTTGCCTGGTGTTCCGCCTTGCGGCACGAAGGCGATGGCGTCGAAGGCCACGTCGAAATCGGAGTTGGCGAAGCCACCACGGTCGATCGAACTGCCGTTGTTGGTCAGGACGACGTTGCCGCCGTTCTCCATGGCGAAAGTGCCGATGGTCACCCACTGCTCGGAGTCCCAGGCCTGGTTGACCCGGATCTTCCACGGTGACACGCCGCCGCCGGGATTGATCGTGTAGACGACGTTGGTCGCGTCCGCACCCAGACCGGGAATATGCAGCTTGATCTTGTAGTACTGCAGCGACGGCAGGTTCGGCGTCCAGGTGCCGGTGTTGATCAGGCTCGGGTTCGAGCCGTCCTCGGTGTGGGTGAAGATGATGTGCCCGCCGAGGCCGGTGCCGAGCTGGTGGGAGTCGATCTCACCGATCGGGTCGCCGGCCGAGTTGGTGCCGTAGCTGTAGTTGAACGTGCCGCCCTGGGACCAGTTCGGCGCGCCGCAGCCCTGCAGGTTGGTCGGCGAGGGCAGGTCGTCGACGATGATCGAGTTCGCCGGCACCTTCGAGTGGTCCACGCTGCAGGTCGGCGGGTCCTGGCTCGGGTTGGCCGGCTCACTCGATCCCGCGCTCGCGGTGTACGGGCTGGTCGCGCAACTGGTCGCGCAGTTGAGCCAGGTGACCGGTTGGTGCCACCAGCATTCGAAGTCGTTGAGCATGCAGTGCGACGCACCCGGGTTGGTCGGGTTGGTGGCGTTCGGGTCGCAGTGGCTGGCGGCGTTGCAGAACGAGGCGAACGGCGCGGCCTGGGTCCAGGAGGCGCCGTGGTAGATCGGCGTCGCGTACGCCTTGCTGCTGTAGCGCAGCAGCGGATTGGACATCCATCCCAACACCCGCTCCTGATACGGCCACGACGCAGGGTGCCTCGCATCGTCATAAGTGTCCCTCAGGAATGGGTCACGGTTCGGCGGGTAGTCCAGGTTGTCAGGGTTGTTGGTCCAGCCCAGGCCCCACGTGCCGTCCGGCCCGGTGCACGACGGTCCCGGTGTGCAGCCGGTCGGGTTGTAGGCGGCGGTGGGCTGGATGCCGGAGTTGTAGGCCCATGCGGCGAAGTACCAGTTCTCCAGGTACTGCGGGTCGCCGTTGTTGGCGATGATGCCGTCGTCGTACAAGGAGTTCCAGGTCGACTCCAGGATCTGCAACGCGGCCGCGATGTTCTCCTGGTAGTCGACGGCGATCTTGATCTGGCCGTGCGCCGAATAGATGCCGTCGCCGACGTGCATGCCGGTGGTGACCTGGCCAAGGCCGTAGCCGCAGTCCGAGCCGGCGTAGTTGATCGACACGATGTCGCCCTGCGCGCCGTAGTAGTCGGCGATCAGCGGATTGCCGGCCGAGCCAGCGGGGGCGTGCCAGGTGGCCTGCGACCAGTTCGACTCCTGAGCCATGATCGCTTCCATCACCGATCGCGGCACGGTGCTGCTGGCCCCGGCCGGATGCTCCAGGGGAATGAGTGGGAAGTCGTCGCTGGGGGCGTAGGCGGCGAGGCCGAGGTTGTCGAAGCCGGCGGGACGGGTGTACCCGTTGGCAGCGGTCAACTGGCCTTGCTCGGCCAACTGAACGGCCCAGTTGACCTGCGCCGCGTTGGGCTGCATGACCTGCTTGTTGGGATCCATCCGAGGCACGGCGCACAGCGGCGACTGCGCGTTCGGCGCCGCCGCCTTGGCCGCCGGCGCGGCATCCTTGCGCGGCTGCGGCGAGCCGATCTGCTTCGGTCCCGTGGTGACGGTCGCGGCCACGTAGGATGGCATGGCCTGGTTCACCGTGGCCGTGCTGGTCGCTGACGTGCGGGAAAGCTTCTTGTGCACGGCGGTCGCGAGCACAGAGGTGCCATCGACGCCGAGCAATGCGTCCCCGTCGAGCGAGGCCGCCGCCGGTGCGTGGTCGAAGCCTGTGTCGGCGACACTGCGCAGATTCGGAGCCGTGATCGGCTTGTCGGTGCCGGAGACGATGGCCGTGCCGGCGCGACCACCGAACAGCTGCACGCGGGTGAGCGGGCCGGAGCCCAACTTCGTCACCTTGCCACCGACCTCGTGCTGGACCGAGGCGGCCGTGGAGCCCTTGGTGGTGTCCAGGAAGGTCACGCCGCCATCGGCCGTCGGACGCAGGTCGTACAGCGAGCCGCCGACCGTGACCGAGGTCTTCCCGCCGACCGTGACCAGGCTCCCGCCCTGCACGGCCATGATGCCGTCGGTCGTGGGGACCGCCGAGGTCAGCTGACCCGATGCCGTGGTCGACGCGGTCACCTTGCCGGCAGCGAGATCGGCCGTCAGCAGCTGGGTGTTCTCGTCGTTGGCACCGGTCTGGAGTGTGAACACGGCGGTGTCGGCCGCGCCGCAACCGGGCGAGTAGTACTTCAGCCCGACTCCGGCCGCGAGCGGCGACACCTTGCCCGTGGCCAACTCCACCGAATACGCGAATGCACCGTGATCACGGGCAGCCTGCTGATTGACCACCGACGTTGGCAATATCGCGACCGCCGCGTACTTGCCGTCCCCCGACAAGCACTGGTAGCCGGTCCAGGACGGCGCGTCCATACCGGCCGGCTCCACCAGCGCGACTTCATGCCAGGCGAAGCCTGACGATTCGCGGCCCACCTCGACGTGATATCCGGTCGAGTCGCCCCACCCGTTGATCGCCACATCGGCGGACTTCGCCGCGTCCGGACCGAAGTCCGCCGCCTTCGGCGGAGCCGCCTGTTTCGGCGAAGCCGGCATGGGCGTCGCCGCCGAGGCGGGCGGCACCGCGTTGGCCAAGCCCACGACCAGCGTGGCACTCAGTATCGCTGTTCCTAATCGTCTGATCGTCGCGAACGTTGTCCGCATCGCCAACCTTCCACTGAAATGAACGGAGCATAAAAAGGTCCACTCATTCCGAAGAACGAGTGGACCATCCCTCAGGGCTTCAACGATCAGACGTCACCAGCAGTCGCTACTCGTCCCGTCAATGATGCTGACCTGCGAGTCGTCGCTCGACCCGGGCGGATAGACCCACAACTCCGCGTGCGCACACCAAGGCGGCAGCGGATTGTACAGAGTGAGACTTCCGGTCTGACCGACAGAGATGTTCTGAATCTCACTGCAGTAGGCGCCGGGATCGTTGTTGTCGTGCGAGCAGACACGGAGTCGCACCGTCGTGCCTGCATGCTTGCTATAGCGGACGAATACATAGTTGGGCGCCGAGCTGACCAGCCGGATGCACAGATCACCATTTCCGATGTTGTCACACACCCCGAGCGAGCTGGCCGGCGCGGCCGTGGCGACACCGGAAAGCGCCGTCATGCCTGCAAGCACGGCAAGGCCGACAGCAAGAATCTTCTTAGGCAAACGAATTCAACCCCAAACCACCGAAGATGAAAGAGAAATCAGTGGGACATGACTTCGCAATGAACGCTCGCATGAATCGACGGTCCGCCACAGACGGCAAACACGAACATCGAGACCTCCACCCCTACGAACCCTCGGCGGATTCGTCCCGACAGAAACGTAGCAGTGGATGCAGTCACGCGACGATAGGCCAGTTCGGTGAGCGACAAATGCATCAAAAAAGGACAAGCCCGACCGTGGTGATGACTCACAGTGAGCTTGTCTCGACAATGTCCGACGGATGACCACCGTGGACGCACCGTGCGTGGTGTTCGGCCCAGGCGAAGCCCAGGTGCCAGTCGTTCGACTCGGGATTAGCGCCGAACAGGGTTCGGCGCTGGATGGGCCGGCAGACGGCGACGAAGACGTCGCCGTCGGCCAGCTCGATGCCGTACTCGAAGAGGCTGGACGAGGGGGAACGGGCGGCCTCCATGGCCAGCCGGTAGGGACCGGCCGGCAGGCGGGCAGCGACGGCCCGATGACTGTTCAAAGTAGACAGTGAGAGCCGGATGCCGTTGCCGGACAAGGAAACTGCCGTCGAGTTGAACGAACCGGAGCGGGTGCTGTCCGGGGCCGTCACCGCGCCCAGCACGATGCCGGCGTGGCCCCGCAGGCGCCGAACCCGGCGGCGGACCACCCAAGGCAGTTTCAGCTCGGACAGCTCCCACACCGAGAACGGCGCCGCGGGCACGTCAGCCCGTCACGATTCGACCCGGCTCGATTCGGCCCGGCCAGGCTCGGTTCGAATCAGCCCAGCAGCTTGGAGCGCACGGCGGCGGCGACCCGGCCGCCCTCGGCCCGGCCCGCGACCTTCGCGTTGGCGGCCTTCATGACCTGGCCCATCTGCTTCTGCCCCGGCTGCTCGCCCGACTGGGCGGCGACCTCGGCGACGGCCTGCGCCACCAGATCGGCCAGCTCCTCATCGGACAGCTGCGCCGGCAGGTACGCCTTGAGCACCTCGGCCTCGGCCAGCTCGGCGTCGGCCTGCTCGGCCCGACCCGCCCCGGCGAACGCCTCGGCGGCCTCGTTGCGCTTCTTCACCTCGCGGGACAGCACCTTGAGGACTTCCTCGTCGGACAGCTCCCGCGCGACCTTGCCGGCCACCTCCTCGGTGGTCACGGCCGCCAACGCCATCCGCAGGGTCGCGACCACCGTGGTCTGCCGGCCCTTCATCGCCGCGGTCAGATCGCTCCGCAGCTTCTCCTTCAACTCCGCCATGAGCGCAAACGCTACTCCGCAGGGCAGCCCGACCCCGATCGAGTAAACGGCCGTACCCTGGACACGTGAAGACGTTCGGTCGGATAGTCCTGGGCACGGCCGCCCTCGGAGCAGCCACGGTCGGCTACGCCGCCGCCATCGAGCGGACCCGGTGGACCCTGCGCGAAGCCACCGTCCCGGTGCTCGCCGAAGGCGCGCCGCCGCTGCGTGTGCTGCACATCTCCGACCTGCACATGATGCCCGGCCAACGCTCCAAGCAGCGCTGGGTCGCCGAGCTGGCCAAGCTCGAGCCCGACCTCGTGGTCAACACCGGCGACAACCTCGCCCACCGGCACGCGGTGCCCGGCGTCGTGCGGGCCCTGGGCCCCCTGCTCGACCTGCCCGGCGTTTTCGTCTTCGGCAGCAACGACTACTACGCGCCCAAACCCAAGAACCCCGTGCGCTACCTGCTGCCCAAGGCCCGCAAGAAGCGCATCCACGGCATCCCCCTGCCCTGGCGCGACCTGCGCGCCGCCTTCGTCGAACACGGCTGGATCGACCTCACCCACAGCCGCCAGACCTTCACCGTCGCCGACCAGACCATCGTCGCCGCCGGCCTCGACGACCCCCACCTCAAGCGCGACCGCTACGAGGACATCGCCGGCCAACCCGACCCCACCGCGGCGCTGCGGCTCGGCGTCACCCACTCCCCCGAACCGCGCGTCCTCGACCTGTTCGCGGCCGACGGCTACGACCTCGTCATGGCCGGCCACACCCACGGCGGCCAACTCCGCGTCCCCGGCTACGGCGCCCTCGTCACAAACTGTGAGCTGGATCGCACCCGCGCCCGCGGCGTCTCCCGCTGGGGCGCCCACACCTGGCTCCACGTCTCCGCCGGCCTCGGGACCAGCCCCTACGCGCCCGTCCGCTTCGCCTGCCCGCCCGAAGCCAGCCTGCTCACCCTCGTACCCCGCAGCAACGGCGCAGGTCAGGATGGGTCCGGCCGGCAAAGCAGGACCCGATTCGGAGCTGGCGCGGACATCCGCTAGACTTCCCTTCGTTCGATCAACCGGGGTGTGGCGCAGTTTGGTAGCGCGCTTCGTTCGGGACGAAGAGGTCGCAGGTTCAAATCCTGTCACCCCGACGCGAGATCGGGAGAGCCCTGCTCTGGTAATGCCAGAGCAGGGCTCTCGCGTTTTTACACTGGGGCTCCCGCCCCAGACCCCGAGGCAGGGCGGGCTTCGCCCCCCTGCACCCCCGGCGGGGCTCGGCTTCGCCGTTGCCCCGCCTTGGCTCGGCTTCGCCATTGCCTTTGGCAGCTTGGCTTCGTCGTTGCCTGACTGGCGGCTTGGCTTCGCCGTTGTCTTTGGGCTCTGTCTTGGGGTCTTACGTGACAGGATCGGGGGGTGACGACTCATCCTGTTGCGCGTGTGCCGGAGAGGCTGTTTGAGGACCCCGAGGCGGAGGGGCGGTGGAGGGCGCGGTTCGAGGCCCGGAGGGTCTCGCTGCCGGATTGGGCCGACGAGGCGCCGGAGCGGTCGTTGTATGTCTCCAACGCCAGCGGGGTGTGGGAGGTCTATGCGTGGGACCGCGAGGCGGACACACACCGGCAGGTGACGAACAGGCCCAACGGGACCATGCACGCGACGTTGAGCCCTGACGGGGAACAGATCTGGTGGTTCAACGACACCGACGGCGACGAGTTCGGTAGCTGGGTGGTGGAGCCGTACAACGGCGGCGAACGGTTGCCAGCCCTCGAAGGGGTGCACGACGGGTATCCGGCGGGGCTTGAGGTGGGGCGGAGCACGGTTGCGGTCGGGGCGTCCACGGATGACGGGACGACTATCTGGGTTACCCGGGGCGGCCGGCCTGAAGTGATCTACGTGAATGAGAACGATGGCGGGGTGGCCAGCCTGTCGCGGGATGAGCGGCTGCTGGCGATCTCGCACTCGGAGCACGGGGACAGCCGGCACCCGGCGTTGCGGGTGGTGAAGGCGGCGGACGGGGCGGTCGTCGCGGAGAAGTGGGACGGGAAGGGGAAAGGGCTGGACGGGATCTCGTTCAGCCCGGTGGAGGGGGACCCCCGGCTGCTGGTGCTGCACGAGCGGCGGGGAAAGGAAGAGCTCCTGATCTGGGACGTCGAGGCGGATACCGAGCAGGAGATTCGCCTTGATCTGCCGGGGGAGTTGGCGGCGGACTGGTATCGGGATGGCAAGGCGCTGCTGATTGTGCATTCGTACCAGTCGCGGACGTCATTGCACCGGTACGACATCGAGAGCGGGGAGTTGTCCACTTTGGACACTCCTAAGGGGACGATCGGTGGGGCGGGAGCGCGGCCGGACGGGGCGGTGGAGTACTCGTGGTCGTCGGCGGAGCAGCCGTCGGCGGTGCGGACGTTGGGGGCGGACGGGGATCGGGTGCTGCTGCAGCCGCCGGGAGACCGGGCGCCGTCGTCGCAGCCGCTGGAAGACGCGTTCGTGGGCGACGTGCACGCGTTGGTGGCGCGGCCGGCGAACGCCGGAGATGGGCCGCTGCCAACGGTTTTCGCCATCCACGGCGGACCGCACGCCAACGATGAGGACCGGTTCTCGGCGTACCGGGCGGTGTGGCTGGACGCGGGATTCGCGGTGGTGCACGTGAACTACCGCGGCTCGACGGGCTACGGGTCGGCGTGGCGGGACGCGATCGAAGGGCGTCCGGGGCTGACCGAGCTGGAGGACATCGCGGCGGTGCACGAGTGGGCGGTGTCGTCGGGGCTGGCCGACCCGGCCAAGTGCGTGATCAACGGGGCGTCGTGGGGCGGGTACCTGACGCTGTTGGCGTTGGGGGTGCAGCCGAAGCGCTGGGCGGTGGGCGTCGCGGGCGTGCCGGTGGCGGACTACGTCGCGGCCTACGAGGACGAGATGGAGCCGCTGCGGGCCTTCGACCGGGCGCTGTTCGGCGGGTCGCCGGAGGAGCTGCCGGACCTGTACCGGGAGTGCTCGCCGCTGACGTACGTCGACGAGGTGGCGGCGCCGGTGATCGTGCTGGCCGGCGAGAACGATCCCCGGTGCCCGATCAGGCAGATCGACAACTACCTGGACCGGCTGGCCGAGCGGAAGGCACCGTACGAGGTCTACCGGTACGAGGCCGGCCACGGGTCGCTGGTGGTGGCCGAGACGATCAAGCAGACGGCCATCGAGGTGGACTTCACCCGGCGCGCGCTGGGCATGTGAGCGAAAAGGGCCCGGCCGCGAGGCCGGGCCCTGGTGCTCAGACGGTCGCGTTGACCGTGACCTCGATGTTGCCGCGGGTGGCGTTGGAGTACGGGCACACCTGGTGGGCGGCGGCGACCAGCTGGTCGGCCGCGCCCTGCTCGAAGCCGGGCACGTGCGCGGACAGCTCCACGGCCAGGGTGAAGGCCCCGCCGTCCAGCGGGAGCAGGCTCACCTTGGCGGTGATGGAGGTCTCCGGCAGCGTGATCTTCTGCGTGCGGGCCACCGCCTGCAACGCGCTGTGGAAGCAGGCCGCGTAGCCGGCGGCGAACAGCTGCTCCGGGTTGGTCTTGTCACCGCCGGGGCCGCCGAGCTCCTTCGGGATCGACAGCACCTCGTCGATCACGCCGTCGGAGGAGCGGACCTCCCCGTTGCGGCCCTCGCCGATCGCGATCGCCTCGGCGGTGTACAGCGCTGCCATCGTCTTCTCCTCAACGTCGAAGTTACTGATGGGTACAACGCTTCGACCCGCCTCAATGAAGCCGGTGGTGACCGACCTCACCGAGGGCGAACTCGGCGACCTGCCGGCCGACCAGCCGCAGCGACTCGGCCGCCCGCTCGTCGGAGCAGGAGCCGTCGGCCTCGAAGCGCACCTCCGCAGTATTCAGCGGCACACCCAGCGGCGTGGGCCAGCCCCGCAAGGCGTGCACGATCGAACGAAGCGCGGTCAGCGTGCTCACGGCCGCCTGCCAGCCCATGGCGCTGGTCACGCAGCCGACCGCCCGGCCGTCCAGGTACGGGTGCTCGTCGTTGCTGAGATCCTGCACGTAGTCGAGGGCGTTCTTGACCAGGCCGGACAGCGAGCCGTGGTAGCCGGGCGAGACCAGCACGACGCCGTCGGCCTCGCGCAGGAGGTCGATCAGGCGCTGCGCGGCCTCGGGACGCTCGGGCACAGCGGGGTCGTAGAACGGCAGCACAAGGTCGGTGCCGGTGATCGCGATCGTCTTCGCGCCCGCCTCTTCCGCGCCCGACAGAGCCACGTGCAGCGCCCGCTCGGACTGCGAGTCGGCCCGCAACGAGCCCCCGATCCCCACCACCGTCACCGTCATGGGTCCACCGTACGAGCTACAGCGCGCTGGAGGTCAAGATCCCTCGCATTGGTTCCTACCCGCCGGTAGTGTCCTCAGCCATGGCGAGCCTCGCGCAGTCCGTTCCGCTCCACTGGCAGGCCAAGATGCTGCGGGCGCTGTTCGCCCTGCCCACGCCGGTGCGGCGGCTGCTGGCCGGCACTCCCGTCCGGCTCGACGGGCAACTCCTGGACGTGGACGCGCAGCTGCTGCTGAAGATGCAGAAGATGACCGGAACGGAGCTGCACGGCACGAGCGTGCGGCAGGCCCGGGCCTCGATCCGCGGCGGCCGCGAGCTGGTCGGCGGGCCGACGATCGAGCCGGTCACGACCAAGGACCTGCTGCTGCCCAACGACATCCCGGCCCGCCTGTACCGGCCGGGCGAGCTGCCCGACGGCTCGCCGCTGCTGGTCTTCTTCCACGGCGGCGGTTTTGTCATCGGCGACATCGACAGCCACGACCAGCTGTGCCGGTTCCTCGCGCGCAACGCCGGCGTCCGGGTGCTGTCGGTCGGCTACCGCCTCGCCCCGGAGGACCCGTTCCCGGCAGCGGTCGAGGACTGCCTGACCGCGTTCAAGTGGGCGGCGGCCGAGGCCACCGCGCTGGGCGCGGACCCCAAGCTCATCGCGCTGGGCGGCGACAGCGCGGGCGGCAACCTGGCCGTCGTGACGGCGTTGCAGGTGGCCTCGGGCAGCGCGCGGCCGGTGTTCCTGCTGCTGCTCTACCCGACCGTGGACGCGACGACCCGTCGGCGCTCGCGGGAGCTGTTCGCCGAGGGCTTCTTCCTCACCGACGCCGGCATGGACTGGTTCATGGAGCGCTACGTGCCGGACCCGGACGTCCGGCCGGACCCGCGGGTGTCGCCGCTGCTGGCCGAGGACCTCAGCGGCCTGCCGCCGACCTACCTCGCGACGGCCGGCTTCGACCCGCTGCGGGACGAGGGCGAGCTGTTCGCCCGCCGGGTCGCCGAGGCCGGCGTGCCGGTGGTGCTGCGCCGGCACGAGGGCCTGATCCACGGCTTCGCGAGCATGACCGGGCTGGGGCACGGCTTCAAGGAGGCGACCCTGGAGGCGGCCAGCGCGCTGCGGACCGGGCTGGCCATCGGCCGCAACGGCCGGCCGCGGCGCAAGGCGGTCAACGCCGAGGAGCTGAACGGCTACCCGGTCGGCAGCTGGCTGGCCTGAGCGGCCTTGCAGTCCGGGCAGTAGCCCCAGAACACCACCTCGGCCTCGACCAGCGCGAAGCCCATAGAGTCGGACGGCTCAAGGCACGGGGCCGGGCCGACCACGCAGTCCACGTCCTCGGTGCGGCCGCAGCCGCGGCAGACCAGGTGGTGATGGTTGTCACCGGTGCGGGTCTCGAACCGGGCCGGCGAACCGGCGGGCTCGATCCGGCGCACCAGGTCGGCCCGCACGCAGGCGTTGAGCACGTCGTACACGGCCTGGGTGGAGACCGAGCCGATCTGGTCGCGCACGCCGGTGGCGACCTGGTCGGCGGTGGTGTGCGGGTGGCCGGCCAGCCACTCCAGCACGGCCAGCCGGGGCGCGGTCACCCGTAACCCCGCGGTACGCAACTGGCGCCGCAGGGTGTCCACGCTCGATGCGTCGGTGTCCATGTCCAGACCAGCTCACCACGCTTTCTGGAATCAGACAAGAATTCGGTTGCGCCGAGGACTGTGCACCTAGTGACATCGCTGTGTGGTCCTGACGTCCTACGGCCGGGTGACGGCCCTCCCCGGTGTGCGCATCCTGTTCGTGGTCACCGGGTTGGCCCGCATCCCCATCTCGGCCGCCGGCGTGACCATCACCCTGCACGTGGTGCTCGGTCTGGGCCGGGGCTACGGCGAGGCCGGCGCGGTCGCGGCGGCCACCACCATCGGCATCGCGCTGGGCGGCCCGCTGATCGGGCGGTTGCTGGACCGGAAGGGCCTGCGGCGGGTGGTGTTGCTCACCACCGTGGCCACCGGGGTGTTCTGGGCGTCCGCGCCGTGGCTGTCCTACTGGGGGCTGGTCGCGCTGTCGTTCCTGGCCGGCATGCTGTCGCTGCCGGTGATGTCCATCGCCCGGCAGGCGATGGTCGCGCTGCTGCCCGAGGACGACAGCTACCGCCGGCCGGCGTTCTCGCTGGACTCGGTGCTCACCGAGATCTCGTACATGGTCGGCCCGGCCGCCGGCGTGTTCCTGACCACGGCGCTGTCCTCGACGGCGGCGATGCTGATCGTCGGCTCGACCATGGTGGCCGCCGGCGTCTGGCTCTACGTCTTCGATCCGCCGGTGAAGGCCGGCGAGGACGAGCACGGCGACCACGTGCCGCTGCTGTCGTGGCTGCGCGGGCCGATGATCGCGGTGCTGGTCATCGCCCTGACGATGGTGCTGATCATGGCCGGGGCCGAGGTGGCGATCGTCGCCGCGCTGCGGACGACCGGGCAGGTCGGCTGGTCCGGGCTGGTGATCGCGGTGTGGTGCCTGGCCTCGGTGGTCGGCGGCATCGTGCACGGGGCGATGCGGCGGCCGCTGCCGCTGATCGTGCTGATGACCCTGGTCGGCGCGACGATGGTGCCGGTGGGCCTGCTGTCCGGGCAGTGGTGGGTGCTGGCGCTGGCCCTGGTGCCCAACGGCCTGCTCTGCGCGCCCACGTTCTCCTCGACCTCGGACGCGGTGACCCGGCTGGCCCCGGAATCGGTCCGCGGCACGGTGATGGGCGTCTACAGCTCGGCGTACACCACCGGGGCGGCCATCGGCGCGCCGCTGATCGGCTTCGTGATGGACAGCTCCACGCCGACCTGGGGGTTCGTCGCGGCCGGTGGGATGGGCCTGCTGGGCACGGCGATCAGCGCGGTGCTGGGCGGCCGCCGGCTCAGCCGGCCTCAGCCGTCCAGCTCCCTGAGCGCCTCGTAGATCCGTTCCAGCGCCGGGCGGTTGCGGGCCATCCGGCGGCTGGCGAACTCCTCCGGCACGACCGTGTCGACCGGCGTCACCAGGTCGGCGGCCGCGTCGAGGGAGGGCAGCTCGCCAAGGGCCCGCCAGCCCAGCAGGGCCGCGCCGACTCCGGAGCCCTCGTTACCGTCCACAAAGGACAGCTCGTGGCCGAAGGCGGCCGAGATGGCCGACTTCCACAGCGGGCCACGGAAAGCGCCGCCGGTGGCCCGGATCTCGTGCACGCCGGCGCCGGCGTCCCGCACCGCGTCCAGCACCAGGGCCAACTGCTGGGCGACGCCCTCGATCATGGCCCGGGTGATCACGGCCCTGCCGTGTTCCCGGCGCAGCCCGACCAGCACGGCCCTGGGGTCGGGATCCCACCAGGGCGCCCGTTCTCCCAGCAGGTAAGGCAAAGCAAGCAGGCCGGCCGCGCCCGGCGGCTCCGCCTCGGCCTCGGCCAACAGCTCCGCGACCGGCACCCCGAACACCTCGGACGCCCACTGCGCCACCACGCCGCCGTTGCTGACCGAACCGCCCAACACCCACAGGCCGTCGGCCAGGGCGTAGCAGAACACCCGGCCCCGATCGTCGACGCCGGGCCGGTCCCGGACCACGCGGAGCGCGCCGCTGGTGCCCAGCGACAACGCCGCCATGCCCGGCCGCACCGCGCCGACGCCCAGATTGGCCAGCGGGCCGTCGCCGCCGCCGGCGATCACCGGCAGGCCGCTGGGCAGGCCGGCGATGCCGTCGGCCAGGGCCAGCGCCTTGGTCGGCTCGACCAGCGTGGGCAGTTGGTCGGCGTGCACGCCGGCGATGGCCAGGGCGGGGCCGTGCCAGCTCAGGCCGTGCATGTCGAACATGCCGGTGCCGGAGGCGTTGGAGTGCTCGGTGACCAGCCGGCCGGTCCACCGCGCCAGCACGAAGTCCTTCAGCCCGGCCCATTTCACCGCGCGCCGGCACAGCTCTGGCTCGTGCTCGGCGAACCAGGCCAGCTTGGCCAGCGGGAACGAGGGGTGCACCGGCGCGCCGGTCGCGGCGTGCAGGTCCAGGGCCAGCTCCTGGTCGGCCCGCAACCGCTTGGCGATGTCGGCGGCCCGGTGGTCGGCCCAGCTCAGCGCCGGGGTGATCGGCTCGCCCTCGCCGTCGAGGGCGAGCAGCGTGTGCATGGCCGAGCTGAACGAGAGCGCACGAATGTCGCCTTCGGTGCGCTCCACGCACTCGGCCAGCGCCTTCGTGGCCGCCGCCAGCACCGCCTGCGGATCCTGCACGGCCTCGCCGTGCTCGCCGGTCCGGAGCTCGTAGCCCTGCTCGGCGGTGGCGACCACCCGGCCGTCGGGCCGGGTGGCCACCACCTTCGTCGCCGTGGTGCCGAGGTCGACACCCAACACGACCTCGGTCATGTCCGTCTGCCTCAGGTGAACTCGGGCGCCAGGGTCTCGGCGATCTCGTACGTGTTCAGCGCGGCCCCCTTGCGGAGGTTGTCGCCGCACACGAAGAAGTCCAGCGTGTTGGGGAAGTCCAGCGCCTGGCGCACCCGGCCGACGTAGGTCGGGTCCTCGCCGACCACGTCCGCCGGCGTCGGGAACTTCTTCGCCTCGGGCTCGTCCACCAGCACGATCGTCGGCTGCGCGGCGAACACCTTGTGCGCCTGCTCCACCGTCACCTCGCGCTCGAAGGTCGCGTGCACGGCCAGCGAGTGCGTGGTGATCACCGGGACCCGCACGCAGGTGGCCGAGACCTTCAGGTCGGGGATGCCGAGGATCTTGCGGGACTCGTTGCGGACCTTGAGCTCCTCGGAGGTCCAGCCGTCGCCCTTGTAGGAACCGGCCCAGGGCACCACGTTCAGCGCCAGCGGCGCGGGGAACGGCGAGTCCTCGAAGCCGAGACCGGCGGCCAGCAGGGCCTCGCGCACGTCGCCCGCCTTGACGCCGAGCTTCTTGCCGGCCACCACCGACAGCTCCTCGTACAGGCGGTCGATGCCGGGCGCGCCGGCGCCGGAAACCGCCTGGTACGAGGCGACAACCAGCTCCTTGAGGCCGAACTCGCGGTGCAGGGCGCCCAACGCCGCCATCATCGACAGCGTGGTGCAGTTGGGGTTGGCGATGATGCCGCGCGGCCGCTCGGCGGCCTGGTGCGCGTTCACCTCGGGCACCACCAGCGGCACGTCGTCGTCCATGCGGAACGCGCCGGAGTTGTCCACCGCGATCGCGCCGCGCTCGGCCGCGATCGGGGCCCACTGCGCCGAGATCTCGTCCGGCACGTCGAACATCGCGATGTCCACGCCGTCGAACACCTCGGGCGCCAGGGCCCGCACGGTGATCTCCTCGCCGCGCACGGTCAGCTTGCGGCCGGCCGACCGAGGCGAGGCGATCAGCCGGATCTCGCCCCACGGCACGGTTTCCCGGGCATTGATGATCTCGATCATCACGCCGCCGACGGCGCCGGTCGCTCCGACCAGCGCGAGAACAGGACTGCCAGAACTCCTGGTGGTGCTCATCGACCGCTCCCCGCGTAGACGACGGCCTCTTCCTCGCCGCCGAGTTCGAAGGCATCGTGCAGCGCGCGGACCGCGTCATCCAACTGAGTATCGCGGCAGATGACCGAGATCCGGATCTCCGAGGTGGAGATGATCTCGATGTTCACGCCGGCCCGGGACAGCGCCTCGCAGAAGGTGGCGGTGACGCCCGGGTGCGAGCGCATGCCCGCGCCGATCAGCGAGACCTTGCCCACGTGGTCGTCGTAGAGGACCTGGGCGTGGCCGATCTCCGGCTTGGCCTTCTCCAGCGCGGCCACCGCCTTCGGGCCGTCGGCCTTGGGCAGGGTGAAGGTGATGTCGGTGCGGCCGGTCGCCACCTGGGAGACGTTCTGCACCACCATGTCGATGTCGACCTCGGCGTCGGCGATCACGCGGAAGATGCGTGCCGCGATGCCCGGGTGGTCGGGCACCGCCGTCACGGTGACCTTGGCCTCCGACCGGTCGTGCGCGACGCCGGTGATGATCGCCTGCTCCACGGGAAGGTCCTCCATCGACCCGGTCACCAGCGTGCCCGGCTTGTTGTTGAACGAGGAACGCACGCGCAGCGGCACGCCGTACCGGCGGGCGTACTCGACCGAGCGCAGGTGCAGCACCTTCGCGCCGGCCGCCGCCATCTCCAGCATCTCCTCGTAGGTGATCTGCGGCAGGTGCTTGGCGTCGCGCACGATCCGCGGGTCGGCGCTGAACACGCCGTCCACGTCGGTGTAGATCTCGCACACGTCGGCCTTGAGCGCCGCGGCCAGCGCGACCGCGGTGGTGTCGGTGCCGCCGCGGCCGATGGTGGTGATCTCCTTGCTGTCCTGGCTCACGCCCTGGAACCCGGCGACGATCGCCACCGCTCCGTCGGCCAGCGCGTCCTGGATCCGGCCCGGCGTCACGTCGATGATGCGGGCGTTGCCGTGCACCGACGTGGTGATCACCCCGGCCTGCGAGCCGGTGTACGAGCGGGCCTCGAATCCCAAGGCGTGGATGGCCATCGCCACCAGCGACATCGAGATCCGCTCGCCCGCGGTGAGCAGCATGTCCAGCTCGCGGGCCGGCGGCACCGGGGCCACCTGCGAGGCCAGGTCGAGCAGCTCGTCGGTGGAGTCGCCCATCGCCGACACCGCCACGACCACGTCGTTGCCGGCCTTGCGGGTGGCGGCGATCCGCTCCGCCACGCGTTTGATCCGCTCGGCACTTTCCAGTGAGGAGCCGCCGTACTTCTGCACGACCAGTGCCACTGATCGAACCTCCTCGCAGACCGGGCCAGAGCGTGTCCGGACGCAGCGTACCCTCGGCGAGGCGAGCACCAGGCCAGACGAAGGGGTACGGGTGTCAGCCATCACGACGGCCCGGCCCGAGGCCAGTCCCGCCCTGTACCGGCAGGTCGCGTACCTGACCGCGCCCGCGTTGGTGTTCCTGGGCGTGCGCGCGGTGGGCCTGGCCGTGCTGGCCTGGATGGCCGCCCGCAACGGCCGTTCCATCACCACTGCTCTCACATCGTGGGACGGGCACTGGTATCTCGGGCTGGCCCAGGGTGGCTACAGCGGCGCCGGCAGCGATCTCGTGGACGCCCACTTCCAACACGACCAGAGCAACCTGCTGGCCTTCTTCCCCGGCTATCCCGCGCTGACCAGCCTGCTCGCGCACCTGCCCGGGGCCACGCTGGTCGACGCCGCCTTCGCCGTCACCGTGCTGTCCGGGCTGGCCTGCTCGTACGGCCTGGTCCGGCTCGGCGCCCTGCTGCCCGGCGGCTCCCGGCGGCTCGGGCTGGTGCTGGCCGCGCTGTTCGCCGCCTCGCCGATGGCCGTCGTGCTGTCCATGACCTACTCCGAGGCGCTGTTCTGCGCCTGCGCCGTCTGGTCGCTCGCGTTCCTGCTGGAGCGTCAGTGGCTCTGGGCCGGCGTCTGCTGCGCCCTGTCGGGGCTGGTCCGGCCCACCGCCGCCGCCGTGATCGCCGCCGTCGGCCTCGCCGCCGTGATCGCCATCACTCGACGCGAGGACGGCTGGCGGCCCTGGGTCGGCGCCCTGCTCGCGCCCGTCGGCCTGGTCGGCTACCTGGCGTGGGTCGGCGTTCGCACCGGGCGCTGGGACGGCTGGTTCGTCGTGCAGCAGCGGGGCTGGAACTCCCAGTTCGACGGTGGGGCCGCCACCTTCAAGTTCGCCCTCGACGCGTTGGCCTCCGGGCGGTCCGTGCTCGAGGTCCTCACCGTCGGCCTCTGCGTCGCCGCCCTCGCCCTGGTGATCCTGTGCATCGGGCAGCGCGTGCCGTGGCCCCTGATCGCCTACGGCATCGCCGTGCTGGTCATGGACCTCGGCTCCAACGGGCTGATGAACTCCAAGGCCCGGCTCATGCTGCCCGCCTTCGTGCTGCTCATTCCGCTGGCCATGGCCCTGGTCAAGCGCCGGCCCAGCACCGTGTGGCTCACCCTGGCCGCCGTCGCCGTCATGAGCGCGTGGTTCGGGGCTTACTCCATCACCGCGTGGCCCTACGCTATTTGAGGTGCATCCCCTCATCAGCGATCGGTGGAGCCCCCGGGCCCTCGACCCCGCCGCCGACATCACCGACGCCCAGCTCGAGTCCCTGTTCGAGGCCGCCCGCTGGGCCGCCTCCAGCGGCAACACCCAGCCCGGCCGCTGGCTCGTCGGCCGCCGCGGCTCCCAGGCATTCACCCAGATCTTCGACGCGCTGCGCCCCGGCAACCAGTCCTGGGCCGGCGCCGCCTCCGCCCTGATCGTCGGCTGTGTCGTCACCGAGGACGAGACCGGCCGCTCCCTGCCCATGCCCGACTACGCCCTGGGCCTGTCCGCCCAGAACCTCGTGCTCCAGGCCGTCGCCGAGGGACTCGTCGCCCACCAGATGGGCGGCTTCTCCCGCGAGGACATCGCCTCCTCGTTCGGCCTGCCCCCCACCGCCCAGGCCGTCATCGCCATCGCCGTCGGCGTCCTCGGCCCACCCTCCCTGCTCCCCGACGACCTCGCCGCCCGCGAAGTCGCCGAACGCGTCCGCAAGCCGTTGTCGGAGCTGGTCTTCACCGACAAGTGGGGCAACGCCGCCTTCTAGCCGAGCCGGGGATCCGACAAGGTCCGCTCGTCGATCATGCGCACAATTCCCACCGGCCGGCGGGGCCCCGCCACCGGCACCTGCGCGGCGCGGGAACCACAGGGAGCCGCCGGACGCTACGCCGGTGAAGGAGCAACGCCGGACCCTGAACCCCGGACTGTGCACGCCGGATCGAGAACCGCATACCCCTGGGACGCTGAACGCGGACCTTGCCGGACCCCTGACCCAACCCCGCAGGCCCAACTACCCCGCAGGCCCACTCAACCCCCGAGGCCCACCCAATCCGCAGGCCCACCCAACCCAGGGGGCTTCCCCCGCTGCCATTCTACCTGCGCAAACGCCCGGTTGATCTTGGAAACGGGGTCGCTGTGGACAACTCCGCGCCTGTGGACAACTCAGCCGAGGCGACGGACCAATCGCACGACGATGCTGGTGACGATGAGCCAGAAGATCGCGGCCAGGCCGTAGTTGGCCAGGACGCGGAGCTTGGCGTCGGCGGGCGTGAACAGGTCCCGGAAGGCCAGCGCGAGCGGGTCGGCCCAGGAGCGGACGAACTCGGTGATGGGGTTGTCCGGGTTCGCGCCGAACACCGTGAGCAGCACGTGCGCGACAAGGATGACGGCGATGATGGTGCCGATCCAGCGCAGGACGGCAGCGACGACGCCGACCACCTTGCCGCGTGCGTGCGTCTCGGTCTGTTCCGCCATACGGGGCAGTCTGCCACGCCCGCCGGGCGGCGTCGATCAGCCGGCGCGGTAGAGCACCCGGGCGATCAGACCGGTCACGACCAGCCAGAACACCGCGGCCAGACCGAAGTTCAAGATCACGTTCAGTGCCTCGCTGCCGGTGGCGAACAGGTTGCCGAACCACAGCGCCAGCGCGCCCGCCCACTGCGCCACCCATACCACCAGGGGGTTGTCCGCATTGGCCCCGAGCAGCACGAACAGGATGTGCGCGACCAGGATGACCGCGATGACCGTGCCGATGACGCGGACCACCGTCCCGGCCGTCGCCCGCCCGCCGCGAACGTAGGTAGCCATGACCGACCTCACCTCGCTCGATACGTTTGCCACCCGATCGGGTGGCATCGAGCGGTGAATACCCACGCCCGGTGATCGCTACACCGTCACCGCAGCACCCGGGCCAGAATGCGGGTCACCAGCAGCCAGAACACCGCCGCCAGCGCGTACGTGACGATCACGCTGGCCGGCGCGCCGGCCGGTTTGATGATGTTGCCCCACCACAGGACCAGCAGGTCAGACCAGGTTTTGACCACCGAGAACAGCACATTGTCGGCAGTCGAGCCGCTCAGCTGCAGCAGCATGCGGATGATCATGACCAGGGCGGTGAGCACGCCGAACAGGTTGATCACGGTGGACAGCACGCCCGTCTTCTTGCGCCCTGACGCCATGCCACCACCTAACCACAGCCCGCACCCACCCGATCGTGCCCAGAATGTGGATGCCGGGTTTCACGATCCGGCGATAGCGGTTACGCTCCGCCCGTGCGTTTCGTCCTCCTGCTTCGCTGCCGTGGCGGGGTCTGATCCAGACCGGCCCCCCGTCGCGGAGTTCAGCGCTGCCGCCGGTCGAGTGATCCCGGCCAGCAGGAGTTCCCCGTCATGAGCGAGTCAAGCAAGATCCGCACGCCGTCCCGCCCCGCCCCGGCCGACCAGCCGGCGTGGAACCCGCAGCGCGGCAGCTCGATGCCGGTGCACCGGTACCGCCCCTTCCACGAGCTGGTCGAAGAGGTCTCGGTACCCGATCGCACGTGGCCCGACAAACGAATCACCTCCGCCCCGCTGTGGTGCGCGGTCGACCTGCGCGACGGCAACCAGGCGCTGATCGACCCGATGTCCCCGGCCCGCAAGCGCAAGATGTTCGACCTGCTGGTCCGAATGGGCTTCAAGGAGATCGAAGTCGGCTTCCCGGCGGCCAGCCAGACCGACTTCGACTTCGTGCGCGAGATCATCAGCGACGGCGCGATCCCGGACGACGTGACCATCCAGGTGCTGTCGCAGTGCCGGCCCGAGCTGCTGGAACGCACCTTCGAGGCGCTGCGCGGGGCCCGCAAGGCGATCGTGCACATCTACAACTCGACCTCGATCCTGCAACGCCGCGTGGTCTTCCGCGAGGAGCGCGAGGGCATCAAGAAGATCGCCACCGCGGCCGCCGAGTACGTGGTCGAGCTGGCGGCCAAGCAGCCCGACACCGACTTCCGCTTCGAGTACTCGCCCGAGTCCTACACCGGCACCGAGCTCTCCTACGCCGTCGAGGTGTGCAACGCGGTCACCGAGATCCTGGGCGCGACCCCGGAGCGCCCAGTGATCATCAACCTGCCGGCCACCGTCGAGATGGCCACGCCCAACGTGTACGCCGACTCCATCGAGTGGATGAGCCGCCACCTGGAGCGCCGCGACTCGGTGATCCTGTCCCTGCACCCGCACAACGACCGCGGCACCGGCGTGGCCGCCGCCGAGCTGGGCTACCAGGCCGGCGCTGACCGCATCGAGGGCTGCCTGTTCGGCAACGGCGAGCGCACCGGCAACGTCTGCCTGGTCACGCTGGCGATGAACCTGTTCAGCCAGGGCGTCGACCCGCAGCTGGACCTGTCCGACATCGACGAGATCCGGCGCACCGTCGAGTACTGCAACCAGCTGCCGGTGCCCGAGCGCCACCCCTACGGCGGCGACCTGGTGTTCACCGCCTTCTCCGGCAGCCACCAGGACGCCATCAACAAGGGCCTGGACGCGCTGAAGTCGCAGGCCGACCGGGCCGGCGTGCCGGTCGAGGACTTCCCGTGGGAGGTCCCGTACCTGCCCATCGACCCCAAGGACGTCGGCCGCACCTACGAGGCCGTGATCCGGGTCAACTCGCAGTCCGGCAAGGGCGGCGTGGCCTACGTGATGAAGACCGAGCACCAGCTCGACCTGCCGCGGCGGCTGCAGATCGAGTTCTCCAAGGTCATCCAGGGCGTCACCGACGAGCACGGCGGCGAGGTGACCCCGGGCCAGATGTGGGAGGCCTTCGCCGGCGAGTACCTGGACCGGGTGACGCCGCTGGAGCTGGTCCGGCACCGGGTCGAGGACGACGACGCCGGCCACTACCGGATCACCGCCCAGGTCCGGGTCGAGGGCGACCAGCACGAGATCACCGGCGTCGGCAACGGCCCGCTCGCCGCGTTCGTCGACGCCCTGAGCACCGTCGGCTACGACGTGCGGGTCATGGACTACGTCGAGCACGCTCTCACCGCCGGTGACGACGCCCGGGCCGCCTCCTACGTGGAGACCGCGGTCGGCGACGCCGTGCTCTGGGGTGTGGCGGTGGACAGCTCCATCGTCGCCGCCTCGCTGCGGGCCGTCGTCTCCGCCGTCAACCGCACCGCCCGCTGATGCGATGAAGGGGGCCTTCCTACACTCCGAGTGCAGGAAAGCCCCCTTCCCAGCGTCAGGTCAGCGCAGCTCGGACTGCTCCTCGGTGGCCGACACCGGCGCCATCGCCTTGCCGGCGCGGTTCTTGATGATCAGCGAGATGACCACGCCGGCGACCAGGGCCACGGCCAGGCCGACCCAGGCGAAGCCGCTGAGCCAGCGCTCGGCCACCTCGCCGAGGTAGTGGATCAGCGCCACGGTGCCGGTGGCCCAGGTGATGCCGCCCAGCGCGTTGGCGATCAGGAACCGCCCGTAGGGCATCTTCAGCGCGCCGGCCAGCGGACCGGCGAAGATGCGCAGCAGGGCGATGAAGCGGCCGAAGAACACCGTCCACATGCCCCACTTGCCGAACGCCCGCTCGGCGGTGGCCACGTGACTGGGCCCGAAGTGCTTGGGGAACTTGCGGCCGAGCCAGTCGAACAGCGGCTTGCCGCCCTTGCGGCCGATGGAGTAGCCGATCGAGTCGCCGATGATGGCGCCGGCCGTGGCCGCGACCGCGATGAACTCCCACTGCACCGCCGAGCTCGGGTGCAGGGTCAGCAAAGTGGCGCTGACCAGGGCGATCTCGCCCGGGATGGGGACGCCGAGGCTCTCGATCATCACGATCAGGCCAATGGTGATGTACACCGCTAGCGGTGGAATGGCCGCTATCCACTGGTCGATGTGCAAGGCTCGGTCCCTTCCCCAGACTGTCCGTTGCGTCCAGTGTGCCCGAGAAAACGGCGGCTGTCGGGCCGCTGTCGACTTCCTGAGGAGTCCATGTGATCGGGCATCACGCGGGTCCCGAGCATGTTGACTGTGGTCATGAGCGTTCCGGACAGTGTGGCAGCGGCGTTGGGACTGGTGTTCCTCGTCGGCTTCGTGCCGCTGCTGCCCACCGAGCCGGTGCTCATCTCCTGCGGCGTGCTGGCCGCGTCCGGCAAGCTCCCGCTGCAATGGGTGGTGATCACCGCCATCGTCTCGTGCGTGCTGGCCGACCTGGTCAACTACTCCATCGGCCGGCGGATCGGCCAACCGGCCATCGCCAGGTTCGCCCAGCGCCGCACCCCGGCCGTGGTCCTCGCGTGGATCAAGGATCGGCTGGCCAGCAACGCCGAACCGATCCTGGTCGCCGGACGGTGGATGCCGGCCGGCGGCACCATCGGGGCCGTGCTGTGCGGCTCGCTGCGCTTCCCACTGCGCCGGTTCGCGGCGGCGTCGATGATCGGCTGCACCCTGTGGTGCCTGTACGCCACGTTGCTTGGCTACATCGGCGGGCAGCTCGCCGACGACAACATCCCCTTGGCTCTAGGGGTTTCCCTAGGCATCGCCGCCGTGCTCAGCCTGCCGGCCAGCATGTTCCTACGCCTACAGCGGCGGCAGCAGGCCGCCGCCCCCGTCGACGACTCCGAGCTGGAGCCCGTCGCCGGCTGACTGGCCGTAGCCGACGAAGTTGCGGGTCGCCTCGGCCATCTGCTGTTCGGTGAGCAGCCGCGGGGCCACACCGGAGCCGACGACCTTGATCGCCACCTCGCAGACCCATTCCAGGAAACCGGCCCGCTGATAGGCCTGCGCCAGGTCATCGCCGGTGGTCACGGCCCCGTGGTTGCCAAGCAGGCAGGCCGATCGGTCCCCGAGCGCTTCGATGAGCACGACCGCCAGCTCGGGTGAGCCGAAGGGGCGATAAGGGGCGACCAGCACCCGTCCGCCGAGCAGCGCGAGGTAGTAGTGCACGGGCGGCACTTCGTCGACGAGGACCGACAGCGCGGCGGCCGCGATCGAGTGAGTGTGCACGACCGCCCGGGCGTCGGTGTCGGCGTACACCGCGAGGTGCATCGGCAGTTCGCTGGTCGGCTTCAGCGGCGCCTCGACGGCGGCGCCGTCGAGTTCGTGCACGCCGACCAGCTCCGGCGTCAGCTCGGCGTAGTCCAGGCCGCTGGGTGTGACGGCGACGAGGTCGCCCACGCGAACGCTGACGTTGCCGGCAGTGCCGATGACCAGCCGGTCCTCGACCGCGCGCCGGCACGTCTCGACGACTTGGCGTCGGGCGTCCGCGAGCAGCATCACGGGGCCGTGAGCACGATCGGGTCGCCCTCGGTGATGGCGACCGTGTGCTCGAAGTGCGCCGCCCGGCTGCCGTCCTCGGTCAGCAGCGTCCAGCCGTCGTGGCCGGTCCAGTAGGTGTCCTCGCCACCGAGGGTGAACATCGGCTCGATGGCGATCACCAGGCCCGGGTGCAGGCGGATGCCCTTGCCCGGCTGGCCCTCGTTGGGCACGTGCGGCAGCTCGTGCATGGCGTGGCCGACGCCGTGGCCGCCGTGGTCGGCGAGGATGCCGTAGCCGGCGTCCCGGGCGACCGGGCCGATGGCGTGGCCGATGTCGCCGAGCGTGTTGCCCGGGCGGCAGACCGCGATCGCCGCGTTCAGGGCCCTTTCGGTGGCCGCCACCAGGGCGGCGTCCTCCTCGGCCGCCTCGCCGATCACGACGGTGATCGCCGCGTCGCCGTGCCAGCCGTCGACCTCGGCGCCGAAGTCGATACTCAGCACGTCGCCGTCGCGGAGGCGGTAGTCGTTGGGGATGCCGTGCACCACTGCATCATTGACGCTCGTGCACAGCACCGCAGGGTAAGGACTCGGCGCGAAGCGCGGGTGGTAGTCCAGGAAGGAGGAGGTGGCGCCCCGCTCGGCCAGCACCTCGGCCGCGACCCGGTCCAGCTCCTTGAGGCTGACGCCGATCTCGGCGCGTTCCCGCACGGCCGCGAGCCCCGCCGCCACCACCGAGCCGGCCACCCGCATGGCCCTGATCTCGGCGTTTGTCTTCAGCTCGATCACACCAATAACTATACCGGTATTACTATGACGGCCGTGGTCCGAGTCCCCCTGACCGAATCCGAACGAGCCCGCGGCGAGCGGCTCGGCCGGCTGCTGCGCACCGCCCGGGGCCGGCGCAGCATGGTCGACGTCGCCGCGCACGCCCGGATCTCGGTGGAGACCCTGCGCAAGATCGAGACCGGCCGGGTCCCGACGCCCGCGTTCTTCACCGTAGCGGCCGTGGCCGGGGCCGTGGGGCTGTCACTGGACGAGCTCGTCGATGCGACGGTCGAGCAGCTTCGCTGAGTCCTCCACCGGCAGCGCCGCCTCGGCCAGCCGGCGGAACGCCAGCCGGTAGGCGTCCACCTCGTCCGGCGCGTCCGCGTAGGAGACCGCGGTCAGACCCTCCGTGTAGACCGTGGTGAACGCCGGCACCGCCATCGTGATCATCGTGAACGGCAGACCGAGCGCCGCGTGCTCGCCGTGCTCGATCAGGATCACCCGGAACGTCACGTTCGGCCGCTCGATCAGGCTCCGCAGGTGCTCCAGCTGCCGGCGCAGGACCAGGCGGCCGCCCACCGGCCGCAGCAGCGCCGGCTCCCCCACGACGATGCGCAGCTCCGGCGGGTTCGCCGAGGTCAACGGCCGCTGCGCCTCCACCCGCTCGCGCGCCTCCCGGCCGACGTCCGACGGGGCCGTGCGCAGCGACGTGCCCAGCAACGCGTTCGCGTAGTCCACGGTCTGGGTCAGATCCGGCAGCAGCTGGTCCGCGTACGTGCTGATCTCCGAGGCCTCGGCCACGTAGGCCCGGAACGCGCTCTCGCTGGCCGTCACCCGGGACGGCCGCTCGCGGGCCTTCTCCCCGAAGAACCGGATCTTCTCCGCCTCGCCCGCCGGCACCCCGAACAGCGCCAGCATGCGCTCCAGCTCGTCGGCGGGAACCTTGATGGCGCCGGCCTCCAGCCGGGCGATCTTGACGCTGCTGTACCAGTTCAGCAGCTTCGTGGCCTGGGTGGGCGACATGCCGGCCTTCTCCCGGCAGCTCCGGAGGACCGCACCCAGCAACTCGCGGTACGCCGCCACCGCGGCAGACCCCATCAGCCACACACCTCTCCGCCGAACCGATCCGCGGCCACCCATCCTGCCCCGCGCCAAGCCCCCGACACCCAACCCCACCCGATCGAGGGACACATCACCGGTAGCCTACCAACAACCCTTCCCACTAGATTGACCCACATGCCCACCATCCCCACCCTCCGCACCCGCCTCCAAGACGCGGCCTGCGACTACGCGCACCTGGCCGGCTGGCAGATCGTCCCCGGCTCGGTGTGGACCGGAACCGAGTACACCCGCGGCCACACCGACCGCATCGCCGGCGAGTTCGAACCCGTCTTCCCCCGGCCCACCCGTGACGTCCGGCGCGTGCACTCCCTGTGGAAGATCGCGCCCTACTCCGTGCTCGGCATCGCCGGCCAGGCCTTCGACGTCATCTCCGTGCCCCTCGTGCTCGGCGTCGCCGCCACCCGCACCGCGCCCTTCCGGCGCTCCATCGCCCCCACGTCCCTCTCCCCCGACCGCATCCGCTTCCTCGTCCGCCCCGGCCTCCCCCTCGCCCCCGACCTCCCCGGCGCCGAACTCTGCTCCTCCGGCGAATGCGTCCCCCTGCCGCCCACCCCCGTCCGCGGCGGCGCCCTCACCTGGTGGATCTCCCCCGTCACCACCGACTGGCACCCCGGCGACCCCCTCGCCGTCCAGGCCGCCCTCCGCCAAGCCGCCGCCGACCTCCGCCAGCCATGCTCGCGCTGACCCTCGCCGCCCTCCCCGTCCTCGCCCTGGCCTTCGTCCTGCTCCGCCCCCACCTCTTCGGCCCCAAACCCCAACACTCCGGCGCCCGCCGCGGCGCCGCCCTCACCGTCGCCGACCTCCGCATTCGTCTCGCCTACGAAGCCGGCCAACGCTCCGTCCAGACCGCCCGCCACACCCTCGTCACCCACCGCCTCTGATCAGCGGCAGGCGTTGGGCTCACTTCTGTTCCGGAGCCGGCCAGTACTGCTTTCGAACCTCTCGCAGATTCTCCACCTCGCTCTTGGGAATCTCGCCGTCGGCAACAAAGCGTTCAACAACGTTCATACCAAGCTCACGCGCCCGCGTCTCACTGTCGCCAACGTAGGAGACAAAAAGCATTCCACCATCTTCACCGTTGACAACAAAAGGCTCCCCACGATACTCACACCGCCATTCGACGAGCGAAAGTGAATCCAACTCATCCAGACGGACGGATTTCTTGTAGGAACCGGCCGGCGACCTCACAAAGCCCGAATCCGGAACCCCGGGGCCCGTCCACCGCAAGTTGACAACAGCCGGATCCTGGGTACGCGTCGCCCTGTAGGCACGCCCACCCACGATGGCCTCATAGTACGACTTGGTGATCATTTCACTCCCGGCTCGCGAATCCAAACCCCGTCATCCAGCGTAGCCACCAGCTGCTCGCCACCGTTGCGATCGACCCGGAAGATCTGGTCACCGTCAGCAAGCGGACCCGGGGAACGCTCCCACTCAGGCACCAGATGCGCATTCGATCCAGTGAACCCGTTACCCGTGAACGGGTCTCCCCAATCCTTTGTTCCCTCAATATTCGAACGACCCACATCGGTCGGACCACCAAAGGGCACCGTATAGCTGTCAGGCACGTCAACCCTCGTCCGCAAGACGTGAACCGAATCCAGGCCGGCCGGAAATGTGTGGTCATCATAGTCCAGACGCAGACCTTCACGGTACTCCATTGGGGTTTTCATGCTTTGTGCGTCAGACACGCGCGCAAAGCAGCCCTGCGCCCGATCGGCCTGAAACCCGTCCTTGACGTGCACGTTGTTCAGATAACTGTCGGCAGCGGCGGGGCTGAGCACCTTCTGCACTGGCATGCCAGCATCGAGCGGAATCGCCTCTCGAATACCGCGCCACCTCATGGCTTCGTCATGGGTGACGTTCGCAGTACCGCCTGGCTGGTTCATACGGTGACGCATGGAGTCGAATTCCTCCCGCGTAACATTATGACGCTTGAGCAGTTCAGGTAGATGCGCCTCAGCAGAGTCAGGATGAGGAAGCCGCCCCTGGAGTCGAGCAGGTTCACCACCAGCACCGGGGACGATGGGAGCCTGGTCGTCCTTGCCACCGGTTCCAGACCCGACCTTCTTCGGACCACCGGGGCCGCCGGCCGGGACGGACTTGGCTTTCTTGCCGGAGCCGGAACCGCCGGTGCCAACCGCGGAGCCTGACCGAGAGGAGCCGCCGGGTACAGCCTTGCCCCTGTTGGCGGGGTGGTGTTTGCGGAGGTTGGCGGCGGCGGTGGTGTCGGCCTCTTCGTAGAGGTCGGCGGTCTTGCCGAGGCGATCGCCGGCGGAGCCGGCCACGCGGCCGCCCTGTTTGAAGACGGTGCCGGTGACCTCGACGCCACGGCCCATGGCCTTGGCGACAACGGAGCCGATGCCGGAACGGTCGCCGGAGGCGTGGGAAACCAGGCTCTGACCGGTCTGCTCCAACTTCTCGCCGGCCTGCTGGACGGCGCCGCCGAGCTTCTTGAGGTTGCCGCCCGATTTTCGCAGGTGCTCCGGGTGGATCTTGGCCTTGCTCACGTCGCCCCCAGGTGACGATCGGCGCGTCTCAAACCCATCGGGCAGGGTACGGCAGGCGGAGAGACGGTTCAGGGTGGACACACAAATGGGTCAGCCGGCATCGCCCCAGGTCAGGCCGGCGAGGATCTGGCTGTAGGTGAGCCGGCCCAGCAGGTAGCAGCAGGCCTGATGCTCGGAAGCGAAGGTCTCCAGGTCGTTCTTGTAGTAGCGCTGCTTGTACGGATCGGTCACCGACTACTGCCCGGCCTCGGTTTCGTCCTCGAACTGAAACCGGCCGCGAGTGATCTGGAGCAGCGTCATGCGACCCAGCATCGTGTAGCAGGCGTCGGACTCGTGGTCGAAAACGGATTCGTCGAAGTTGCCGCCGCGTTCACGGTAGAACACACTCCACTTGCCATCCTCTCGCTGCAGGATGCACCAGCGGTTGTCGGCGTTCTCACCGATGGAGACGTCGTCGTCGTCGATTCCGATCGTCTCAAGAAAATCGGGAAGGCTGTTCAGTGAGATGATCACGAGTGCTCCTGGCTAGATTTCCTTGAGATGGCCGGAAATGATCAGGTCGGCGACGGTGCTCGGGGAGAGGTACTGGACGCCGCCGCCGGGCTGCCCCATCGCTGGCGCGATCTTGCCGGCCCACACCGGGATGTCCTTCAGCACCTGGTACTGGTGATAGCCGTCATCGAGATTCTGCGGCGGCAGTCCACGCTGCTCGTACGGAGTGCCGGTGGGCGAAAGGAATCGGCCGTCGGCCTTGCCGAACCGGTCGATGACGCTGCCCGACTCAATGACGGCCGGATGGCGTTCCTCGGGACTGTCGAACCCGTTGGGCTGAGTGTCGGGGTCCGGCCAGCGATAGTCCTTGGGCTTTCCGGTGGCCGGATCGACCTTGGTGACGTAGTCGTGCTGCCACTTCTGCTCGGCCTGAGGATCGTCCGCGTGGTAGGGACGCCACTGGGTGCCGGCGTAGGTGGTGGTGAGCTTCTGCACCTCGGGATCCGACGCCGGACGCCCCGGCCGGTCGACAATGCCCTGGCGGCCCGGATCGAGCTGGGCCTTCTCGATGGCGGCGGAATCGACCAGGTCGGCTTTCGGGTGCTTCAGCTGCCAACTGGGGATCGCCTTGCCGTCGGGATCGCGCTGCTGAAGGCCGGTCTCGTCGAGAAATCTGACCTTGGTCCCGGAGGGGGCCGGATCCCGCAGATCGCCCCTGGCCGACGGGTGGGCATCCGTCCCCGAAGCCAGCTGCTTGGGCGAGCGAATGCCCTTGCCACGGCTGACGGTGAGCTTCCGCGCGGGTTTGGCGCCGCCTCCCGCGACGGGCTGGGTCTTCTTGCCGGAGCCGGAGCCGGAGCCGCCGGAGGAGCCGGAGCGGGACGAGCCGCCGGGGACGGACTTGCCCTTCTTGCCGTCGTGGATGGCGCGAAGGCCCTTGGTGGCGGTGGTGTCGGCCTCCTCGAACAGGTCGGCGGTGGTGCCGAGGCGGCCGCCGGCGGAGCCGGCCACGCGGCCGCCTTCCTTGAACACCTTGCCGGTGACCTCGACGCCACGGCCCATGGCCTTGGCGACAACGGAGCCGATGCCGGAGCGGTCGCCGGAGGCGTGGGAGACGAGGTTCTGGCCGGCCTGCTCGAGTTTGGAGCCGGCCTGCTCAATCTTGCCGCCGAAGTCCTTGAGCTTGCCGCCGGACTTGCGCAGGTGGTCGGGGTGGAGGTTGACCTTGCTCAAGAGGGGATGCCCTGGTTGGTGGCCACGGACTCAGCGGTGCCGAGGGGATCGTTGGCGACGGAGTCGGCCATGCCCTCGACCTGGGAGACGGAGTCGCTGACGCCCTGGGAGAAGCCGTCGGCGCCGGCCCCGGCCACAGCGCCGAGGTCGAGGCCCTGGTGGGTGCCGAGGGCGTCGCCGACGAGCTGCTCGGCGAGCTCGGTGCCGGCGCTCTCCAGGGCGGCGAAGATGGGCCCCTCGACGACGGACAGCAGCTGCTGCTCGACGGTCTGCACGGCCTGCTCGATGGCCTGCTTGACGATCTGCTCGGTGAACTCGGTCTGGGCCACGGCCAGGGCCTCGGAGGCGCCGAGGGTCTCGATGGCGGCGGCCTGGTCGGCGATGAGCTCGGCGGCCAGGATGACCAGCTGGACGATGGCGGCCAGCTTCATGGCGACGATGACGACGGCGGCCACGTCCAGGCCGGTGGCGAGCAGGTCCATGCCCTCGCCCAGCTGCTGGAGGTGCCCGTCGGCCAGCTTCTTCCAGAGGGCCTCGAAGATCTGGAGCGACTCGGCGGAGTTGACGCCGAGCATCTCCTCGATGTCGGACTTGGCGTCGCCGTTGTTGCTGGAGAGCTCGCCGCCGAGCTCACGCAGCTGGTCGGCGGCGGCGCGCAGCTCGTCCTCGTCGATGTTGGGCCACTCGACGCCGATGAGGTCGAGCACCCAGGTGACTTCCGAGGGAAGGGTGACCCCCACGCTCACCACGACCCTTCGCTGAGCACGGAGCCGCCGTCCTCATCGTCGTCGTCACGGCGAGAGGGGCGCGACTGTGGCTGCGGCGGCTGGGCGGGAGCGGGGCGGGCGGCCGGCGGCGGGCTGTAGGAGGGCTGGGCGGGCGGGGTGTAGGCCGGGGGCGGCGGGGCCTGACGCCACTGGTCGGCCTGCTCGCCGGGGTCGGTGGCGGTCCGCGGCACGGCCGGGGTGCTGAGCTGCCCGGCGTCGAGCCCGACGGCGCTGCCGGCGGCGGCGAGCACGTTGGCGCTCTGGGTCCGCACGGGCGCCAGGGTCTCGGACACCTTGGCCCGCGCCTTGGCGGCGGCGGCCTGGATGGTGGCCACGACGGTCTGCGCCAGCTTGTCCGGCGTGCTGCGCTCGAAGGCGGTGGGCGCGAACTTCAGCGAGGTCACGACCCCGGTGGCGTCCACGGCGGCCTGGACGCTGCCGTCCTTGGAGGTCGCCTCCCCGGTGCTCGACAGCGCCTGCTGCTGGGCCTGCTTCACCGCGGCCATCTGCGCCCGCAGCCCGGCGAGCGCCCCATCGGCCTGTTGCCGCAGCTCGGCGACCTTCGCCAACCGCTGCTCTGGACTCAAGTCCGGCTCAGTCATCACCAACACCCCTCACGTCAGGCACTACGACGCCGACCGCCTCCGACCGGTTCCGCCCGGGCCACATCTTCGGTCCCGGCCGCCCGCCGGACCATTCGGGGGGTGTGACCAGCGCGGGCCGCCGATTCACCGGACACGGTCCGGTGCCCGCTTGTCGCAATAGGGCGGGAACCGGCCGGCCGAGGGCCCGAGTGCGTGCACAATCTGTACTGGCAGCGTTCGCCGACGACGAAGGGGTGCGAACAGGTTGGCCGTGGAGTTTCGGATCCTCGGGCCGCTGGAGGTCGTCGTGGACGGCCAGGTGGCGCCAATCGGCGCTGCCAAACACCGCACTCTGCTCGCCTGCCTGCTGCTGCGAGCCAACCGGGTGGTCTCGGTCGAGGAACTGGTCGACCGCATCTGGGACGGCGACACGCCGCACCGCTCGAAGGCCACGCTCCAGACGTATGTGATGCGCCTGCGCCAGGTGCTGGGCGACCCGTCGGTGATCCGCACGGCGGCGGACGGCTACCTGATCGTGGCGGATGCCGCGCATCTGGACCTGCTGCGGTTCACCGAGCTGGCGGCCACAGCGCAGTCCACGCTGGCCAGCGGGGACCTGCCGACGGCGGCCGAGCTGTACGGCCAGGCGCTGGGCTTGTGGCGGGGCCAGCCGCTGGTGGACGTGCCCTCGGACGTGCTGCACCGGGAGGAGATCCAGCGCCTGGTCGAGCAGCGGCTGGACGTGCTGGAGCGCCGGATCGAGGTGGAGCTGAGCCTGGGCCGGCACACGGACCTGATCCCGATGCTGCGCGCGGTGACCGGCGAGCACCCGTTCCAGGAGCAGTTCTGGGGCCAGCTGATGCTGGCGCTGCACCGCTCGGGCCGGCAGGTGGAGGCGCTGGAGGCGTTTCGCCAGGTCAGCCGGCTGCTGGCCGAGGAGCTGGGAGTCGGTCCGGGCGAGCGGCTGCGGGCGTTGCACCAGGCGGTGCTGCGGGACGACCCGGGCCTGGCGCCGCCGGAGCGCGCGCCGCGCCCGTCGACCCGGACGGTGCCCTCGGAGCTGCCGGCCGACCTGGTGGACTTCGTCGGACGACGTGACGTGGCGGATCGGATCGCGCAGCGGCTGCTGGCCGGCGACACGAACACCGCGGTGCCGCTGGTGACGCTGTCAGGCCCGCCCGGCGTCGGCAAGACGGCCCTGGCCATCCACGTGGCGCACGAGGTGAGCCGCGACTTCCCCGGCGGCCAGCTGTATGTGAACCTGCGCGGCTACGCCCCGGGCCCGCCGATGAGCACGGTCGACGCGCTGACCCGGTTCCTGCGGGCGCTCGGGGTGCCGCAGTCGCAGATCCCGTTGGACGTCGAGGAGCAGATCACGCTGTACCGGTCCTGCATGGCGGGCCGGCATGTGCTGGTGGTGCTGGACAACGCGGCGGCGGCCGAGCAGGTGCGCCCGCTGCTGCCGGGCAGCCCGGGCTGCGCGGTCCTCGTGACGAGCCGGGACACGCTGCTGGGGTTGACGGCGTTGCAGGGTGCGAGGCCGGTCGGTCTGGACGCCCTCACGCCGGACGAGGCGGTCACGCTGCTCACGGAGATGCTGGGCGAGCAGGCGGTCGAGGCCGAGAAGGACGCCGTCACCGAGCTGGCCCAGCTGTGCGCGAACCTGCCGCTGGCCCTACGGATCGCCGCGGCGAACCTGGCCAACCGGCCGGGTGTCGCCAACTACGTGGAGCAGCTGCGGCAGGGCAACCGGCTGGCCGCACTGGTGGTGGACGGCGACGACGAGGCGGCCGTGCACGCGGCGTTCGACCTCTCCTATCACGGCCTGAAGCCGGCGGCACGGCAGCTGTTCCGGCTGTTGGGCCTGATCCCGGGCCCGGACTTCACGGTCGAGGCGGCCGCGGCGGTGGCCTCGCTGCGCCTGGACGAGTCGCAGCGGCTGCTGGATCGGCTGGCGGCGGCGAACCTCGTGCAGCAGCACTCGCCGGGCCGCTACCAGCTGCACGACCTGCTCCGCCTGTACGCCGAGCAGCGCACCGACGTGGAGGAGAACCCCGGCTCGAAGGTGATCGCCCGGTCCAACCTGGCCGCCTACTACCACCATGCCTCGGCGGCGGCGTCGAACACGTTGTCCCCGGGCAGTGTGCGGCTGCCGGTGCCGGGCGCCGGCTTCGTGGTGACGACGCCCCGGTTCGCCGACCACGTGGAGGCGCTGACCTGGCTGGACGCGGAGCGGGCGAACCTGATCGCGGCGGTGGCGCAGGCCGAGGAGACCGGCCCGCTGCCGGCGGCGTGGGGCCTCGCCGACGCGCTGCACCGGTACTTCCGCGGCCACCGGCTGGGCAACGAGGGCCTGGCGACCGCCCGCATCGGGCTCACGGCGGCGCTGCGTTCCGGCGATCGGCGGGCGGAAGCCGTTATGCGCCAAGCGCTTGGCGCGCTGGCGTGGGACCTGAGCGACTACGACGAGGCCGTCGACCAGCTGACCCTGGCCCTGGCCTACTACCGCGAGATGGGCCCGGACGACGCCGTCATCGAGGCGCTGACCGACCTCGGCGGCGTCTACGGCGAACGAGGCGAGATGGAGCGGGCAGCGGCCTGCTTCGAGCAGGCGCTGGACGTGACCAAGGCCGTCGACTCGCCGGCCGGCCATGCCACCACGCTGTTCAAGCTGGGCACGCTCCGCCTGGAGCTGGGCGATGTCGGCGCGGCGATCCCGTTGCTGGAGCAGGCTTTGGCCGGGCATCGGGCGCTGGGCCGCCGCTACGACGAGGCGTCGTGCCTGAACAACCTCGGGTTGGCCCATCGCGAGCTGGGCCGGTTCGATCAGGCGCTGGACTGCCTGCACTCGGGGCTGGACCTGCGCAACGAGCTGGGCTCATGGGACGGCCGCGGCAGCCTGCTGGACACGATTTCCACCGTATATCTCGACATTGACGACGTCGTCCGGGCCGGCGAGTACGCCACGACGGCGATCGCGCAGGCCCGCGAGGCCGGGGCGCGCCGGGACGAGGCCAGCGCGTTGAACACGCTGGCCCGGGTGGAATCCCGCCGCGGCGACCACGAACTGGCCGTGCACCACCATGAGCAGGCGCTGCACCTGGCCCAGGAGATCGACAACCGGTACCTGGAGGCGGAGTCGCTGATCGGCCTGGCCGACGCCCATCGTGCCCTCGGCGATCGGGCGCAGGCGGCGGAGTTGGCCCAGCGGGCGCTGGTGGTCTACCGGTCCGAGCAGCACCCGCGGGCGTTGGCCCGGGCGCGCAAGGCGCTGGAGCTAGCGCTGAACGACTAGGTCGGCCCGGTCCCGCGTGCCGTCCACTTGGAACCAACCAAGCTCAAATTCCTTCCACCGCACCAGATCGGCCCGGCTGGCCTCGCCGTCACGGGCGACCGCCCGCTCCAGCGCGTCC
Organism: Kutzneria sp. NPDC052558; assembly: GCF_044547355.1. NCBI lineage: Bacteria > Bacillati > Actinomycetota > Actinomycetes > Pseudonocardiales > Pseudonocardiaceae > Kutzneria > Kutzneria sp. NPDC052558. The sequence continues at coordinate 305,485 of NZ_JBIUAG010000003.1, read as the reverse complement.
TCGGCCTCGACCCAGATCAACTGGGACAGCCACGGCGTCGCCGCCCGACGGCCGGCGGAAAACCCTTCCACGACAAGGACTTCTGTCGGCTCGACGACGACCTCCGCGCCGAGCACGGGCACGCCGCTGCCCCAGTCCATGCGCCGATACCGGCCGCATGTGCCACGCAGCAACGGCTTGATGACGCCGTCGACCAGCCGCGGCCACCACGCCACCGGGTCGTCCCAGGTGGCGAAGTGGTCGGTCGGCACGATCGGCCGGCCGAGCGACGCGGCGTAGGTGGACTTGCCGGCGCCGGACGGCCCGTCGACCGCGATGATCCTCAAACGGTGCGTCGCCCCGACAGGGCCCGGCCGAGCGTGAGCTCGTCGGCGAACTCCAGGTCCCCGCCCATCGGCAGGCCCGAGGCCAGCCGGGTGACGGTGAGCCCGGGGAAGTCGCGCAGCATCCGGATCAGGTAGGTCGCGGTGGCCTCGCCCTCGGTGTTGGGGTCGGTGGCGAGGATGATCTCCTTGATGTCGTCCGCGCCCATCCGGGCCAGCAGCTCACGGATGCGCAGCTGGTCGGGGCCGACGCCGGACAACGGGTCCAGGGCGCCGCCGAGCACGTGGTAGCGGCCCTTGAACTCGCGGGTCTTCTCCACCGCGACGACGTCCTTGGGCTCCTCGACCACGCACACCACGGTCGGGTCGCGCCGCGGGTCCTTGCAGATGCGGCAGGTCTGCTCCTCGGAGACGTTGCCGCAGATCTGGCAGAACTGCACGCCCTCGCGCACCTTCTGTAGGGCGTCCTGCAACCGCCCGATGTCCACCGGGTCGGCGGCCAGCAGGTGGAAGGCGATGCGCTGCGCGCTCTTGGGACCGACGCCGGGCAGCCGCCCGAGCTCGTCGATCAGATCCTGTACCGGGCCCTCGTACACCGTCAGAACCCGGGCAGGCTCAGGCCGCCGAGGTCGAACCCGCCGCTTCCGAGGCCGCCGGCCAGCGGACCCATCTTCTGCGCGGCCAGCTCCTGGGCGTTGTTGTTGGCGTCGCGGACCGCGGCCACCACCAGGTCGGCCAGGGTCTCCACGTCGTCGGGGTCGACCACCTTGGGGTCGATGTCCAGGCTCTTGAGCTCGCCCGCGCCGGTCACGGTCGCGGTCACCAGGCCGCCGCCCGCGGTGCCGGTGACCTCGGCCGCCGCCAGCTCCTGCTGGGCGTTGACCAACTGCTGCTGCATCTGCTGGGCCTGCTGCAGGATCTGTTGCATGTTGGGCTGGCCGGGCTGCACCGCGGCTCCTCTCGTCGGTTTGACCTCATCCAGCGTAGTCGCCGGGTGTGACAGGGTGGATCCATGGGGCTGGACGTGAGGCGACTACTGGAACTGCACACCTGGCGGGCGTTCGACGTCGACGACGAGGGGCGGGTGCTGGCCGGCTCGGACGAGACGGGCCGGGTGCAGCTCGTCGAGCTGGCGCCGGACGGCACGCCGACGCCGCTGCCGCACCTGACCGGCGTGAGCGCCGCGAGGTACGTGAAGGGCGAACGCGCCGTGGTCGTGGAACACGACAGCGGCGGCAACGAGCGCGGACAGCTGTCGCTGCTGCGTGTCGGGGACTCCGATTACGCGCCGGTCGTGCACGACGACCGCTACGTCCACCGGCTGGTCAGCATGCGGCCCGGCCGGGTCGTGTACGCCACGAACCGGCGCAACAAGGTCGACTTCGACGTCGTGGTGCGCAACCTGTTCAGCGGCGCGGAGGAGGTCGTCTACGACCGCGGCGGCTACTCGGCCGACGCCAAGCTCTCCCCGGACAGCCGGTTCCTGGCCACCACCATCGGTTCCGACCAGGCCAATTCCACGCAGCTGCTGCTGGTCGACACCATGCCGGCGACCGAGGCCGACCGCGTGGCCGAGCTGACCGGCGGCGACGAGCCGACCAACATCGGGCACATCGGCTGGCTGCCCGACAGCTCCGGCCTGATCGCCACCAGCAACCGGGACCGCGAGTTCAAGGCCGTCGTCCGCTACGACCTGGCCAGCGCGCAGTGGACCTGGCTGGTCGCCGCCGAGCAGCACGACGTGACCGGCTGGCTGTCCCCGGACGGGCAGAAGCTGCTGGTGCTGACCAATGTCGACGGCGTGGCCCGGCTGACCGTGCACGACGGCGCGACCGGCCGCCAGCTCGACGAGATCCAGTTGCCGGCCGACGGCTGGCTCTCCTATCCGCTGCCGGACCCGGTGTTCTCGCCGAACTCACGGTATGTGGCACTGACCTTCAGCTCGCCGACGATCCCGGCCGACGTGCTGCTGGTCGACCTGGACTCGGCCAAGGTCACGTCGCTGACCGACACCGGCTCGCAGCTGGCCGGCATGGTGGAGCCGACGCACGTGCGGGCCAACGGCCAGATCCCGTGCTTCGTCTACGGCGCCGGCGCCAGCGCGGTGCTGTTCCTGCACGGCGGCCCGGAGGGGCAGTCGCAGCGCCGGTTCGATCCGCTCGTGCAGGGCCTGGTCGCCGCCGGGCACGTGGTCGTGGTGCCGAACATCCGAGGATCCGTCGGCTACGGCAAGACCTACTACGCGGCCGACGACCGGCGTAAGCGGCTGGATTCGGTCCAGGACCTGGCGGTGCTGCACGACTGGCTGCCGTCGATCGGGGTCGACCCGGCCAAGGTCGCGCTGTGGGGCCGGTCCTACGGCGGCTATCTGGTGCTGGCCGGGCTGGCGTTCCTGCCCGAGCGCTGGGCGGCCGGCGTGGACATCGTCGGCATCTCCTCGCTCGTGACGTTCCTGGAGAACACCTCGCCCTATCGGCGACGGGTCCGGGAGCGCGAGTACGGGTGGCTGGACTCCGACCGGGACTTCCTGGAGGAGGCCTCGCCGATGAACAAGGTGGACCAGATCCGGGCGCCGCTGTTCGTGGTGCACGGGGCCAACGACCCGCGGGTGCCGCTGAGCGAGGCCGAGCAGCTGGCGGCGGCGGTGCGCGCCAACGGCGTCGAGTGCGAGTTGGTCGTGCACGCGAACGAGGGGCACCAGATGGCCAACCTGGACAACAAGCTGGCCACCTATCCTCGGGCGATCGCGTTCGTCAGCCGCCAGCTGGCTTAGCCTTCTTCTCGATCGGGACCGCGCCGAGCTCCTCGTTCAGCATCTCCAGCAGCACGTCGTGCGGGTCGCGGCGGTCGAGGACCTCGCCCGGCTCGGGCACCCGGGCCGCCTCGGCCATCATCGACTCTTCGCTCTCCGGCTCCGGCGCGGGCTCCGGTTCGACGGGCTCGTCCGGCTCCGGGGGCAGCGGGATGTCGTCGACGGCCGGGGCCGCCGGCGGCGGGGCGACCGGCGTCGGCCGGACCTCGGGCTGCGGGCGGGCCGCCTGGCTGGGGCGGGTCGGGGCGGCCGGGCGCTGCCGCGGCGGGGCCGCCGCCGGGGCGGCCATGGCCCCCGGGCCGCCGCCCGCCTCGCCGTGCACGACCTTGACCTGCCATTCGCCGCCGACGACCTTGCCCACGGCGGCGGCGATGGCGTCCTGGTTCTGGGCCGCCGCGAGCCGGCGGGCCAGCGGGGCCGAGGTGTGCGCGATGGTGACGACGTTGCCGTCGACCGACTGCACGGCGGCGTTCATCAGCATGGCCTGCGTGGACTTGCTGGCGATCGCCGCCAGCAGCTGCGACCACAGGCGGCGCAGCGTCGCCACGTCCACGGCGCCGTCGCTCGCCGGCGCGGCGGCCGGGACCGGCTCGGGCTCCGGCTGGACCTGGGGCGGCGGAACCTGGACCTGCGGCTGGGGTTCCGGCTGCCGGGGCGCGGGGGCCTGCGCCTGCGGCTGTGCCTGTTGAGGCTGCGTTGATTGTGGCTGCGTTGGTTGGGGTTGGGGGGCAGCGGCCGGCTCGGGTTCGGCGGTCCGCTGCGACGGCCGCTGGAACTTGCCGGCCGCCGGGGCCGCGGCCGCTTCACCGACTCCGACCGCGCCGACCGGACGGTGTTCCAGCTGCTCGATCCGTTGCAGCAGCGCGGCATCCGTGGCGCTGGCCGCCGGCAGCATCATCCGCGAGCACAGCAGTTCCAGCACCAGCCGGGGCGCGGTCGCGCCGCGCATCTCGATCAGGCCGGCGTGCACGATCTCGGCGTACCGGGTGAGCGTGGCCGGGCCGAGGCCGGTGACCTGCTCCCGCATCTGCGCCAGCTCGTCCTCCGGCGCGTTGATCAGCCCGCGCTGGCCGGCGTCCGGCACCGCCGACAGCAGCACCAGGTCACGCAGCCGTTCCAGCAGGTCGGCCGCAAACCGCCGGGGGTCGTGGCCGGCCTCGACGACCCGGTCCAGCGTGCCGTAGACGGCCGAGCCGTCGTTGGCCGACAGGCCGCGCACCATGTCGTCGATCAGGGCCACGTCGGTCACGCCGAGCAGCGAGATCGCCCGCTCGTAGGTGACGCCTTCCTCGCCCGCGCCGGCCAGCAGCTGGTCCATCACCGACAGCGTGTCTCGGGCCGAGCCGCCGCCCGCGCGCAGCACCAGCGGATACACCGCCGGCTCCACCTTCACGCCCTCGTCGCCGCAGATGTTCTCCAGCAGGCCGCGCAGCGTGCCCGGCGGGATCAGCCGGAAGGGGTAGTGGTGGGTGCGGGACCGGATGGTCGGCAGCACCTTCTCCGGCTCGGTGGTGGCGAACACGAAGATGAGGTGCTCCGGCGGCTCCTCCACGATCTTCAGCAGGGCGTTGAAGCCCTGCGTGGTGACCATGTGCGCCTCGTCGATGATGAAGACCCGGTAGCGGGCCTCCGCCGGCGCGTAGAAGGCGCGGTCACGCAGCTCGCGAGCGTCGTCCACGCCACCGTGGCTGGCCGCGTCCAGCTCCACCACGTCCACCGTGCCCGAGCCGCCCGGGGCCAGGCCCACGCAGGAGTTGCACACCCCGCACGGGTTCGGCGTCGGGCCCTGCACGCAGTTCAGCGAGCGGGCCAGGATGCGGGCGCTGGACGTCTTGCCGCACCCTCGCGGCCCCGAGAACAGGTAGGCGTGGTTCACCCGCCCCGCGGCCAGTGCGGCCCGCAGCGGCTCGGTGACGTGATCCTGGCCGACGACCTCGGCGAAGGTCGCGGGCCGGTACTTGCGGTAGAGGGCGAGCGCCACGGGTACGACCCTACTGCCCGCCCCCGACAATCCCAGCCCGGGTGGCGAGCGAAGCGAAGCCCGGGGGTGTGGGGGCGCAGCCCCCGCTTCGGGGGTCTGGGGGTCGCCCCCCAGAAACAAAACCGGAACGCCCCTGTCCGCGCTTTTTGCGGACAGGGGCGTTCCGAAGTGAAGGGGACCTCGCGCACCTGTCAGAGCCCGCTTATCCTTGCTGCCTTCCGGCCCTGGGGAGGTTCACAGGATGGACACCGCACGAGGTCCGCGTTCAGTGTAGCGGGTCGCCCGATCCGGTGCTTCGGGAGGCGGGGTCTTCGGATGCGGAGCAGTATCCCGGCCCATGGCGGAGGACACACGGCTTGAGATCGACATCGAGCTGTTCGGCGGTCCCGAGGACGGTCGGACGATCAAGGTCCCGGCGCAGCGGGACGGGGTCCCGACGCTGCCGCGCTGGGAGTTCCCGCAGCTGCCCAAGGAGCGCAACCGCGAGAAGCTGAAGGCGGCGCTGGCCGCGTCGCCGGTCATCGTCTACGAGCGCCCGGCCGAGCCCACCCGCGGCCGCTGGAAGTACGTCTACGCCGGGACTCGGGCCCGCAGCTGAGGAAGCAGCAGAGGCCCCGCCTGCCGGCGGGGCCTCTGCTCTGCGGAGGATACGGGATTTGAACCCGTGAGGGGTTTAATCCCCAACACGATTTCCAGTCGTGCGCCCTAGGCCACTAGGCGAATCCTCCGCGTGGGAGCTTACCGGAGCGGGTGATGACCAGCCAAAACGGCTGGTCAGCTGCGTTTGTCAGACCCACGTGCCAGGCTGGTGGGGTGACGGATCCGCTCAGCGTGCTCCTGGAGGGGACGGCGGCCCACGCCCGGCAACGGTTCGATCAGCGCAACGGGCGGCTGGGCAGTTCGACGACGGTGCACGCGGTGCATTTACAGCGCTGGCTGGGGGACATGCTGATCCCGGCGCCGAGCTGTCACGTGGGCACGGGGACCTGGGACTTCACCCGGTTCGAGCCGACCAACGACCCGGTGACGTGTGGCCGCTGCCTGCGTTCGCCGCAGGTCAGGCAGGCAGCGGCCGATCATGTCTCACCGCAGCTGGAGCTGGAGCTGGTCAGCCCCGAAGGCAGCCGCTGACCCATTGCTCGATGCCGTCGGCGGTGATGGGCAGGGCGCTGGACAGCACGTCGGCGCCGGTGTCGGTGACGACGAGGTCGTCCTCGATGCGCACGCCGATGCCCCGCAGCTCCGGCGGCACGGTGAGGTCGTTGGGGTGGAAGTACAGCCCTGGTTCGACGGTCAGCGCCATGCCGGCGGCCAGCGTGCCCTCGTGGTATGTCTCGGCCCGGGCGCGGGCGCAGTCGTGCACGTCGAGCCCGAGGTAGTGGCCGACGCCGCAGACGATGTAGCGGCGATGGTGCTGGCCGTCGGGGTCCAGCGCCTCGTCCACCGAGACCGGCAGCAGGCCCCAGTCGTGCAGTCCCTCGGCCAGCACCCGCATGGCGGTGTGGTGGAACGCCCGGTACTCGACGCCGGGCCGCACGTCGGCCATGGCGGCCAGGTGGGCCTTGAGCACGAGCTCGTACACCTGGCGCTGCGGGTCGCTGAACTTGCCGCTGACCGGGAAGGTCCTGGTCACGTCGGCGGTGTAGTAGGTGTTGACCTCGACGCCGGCGTCCATGAGCAGCAGCCCGTCGGCCGGCACGTCGCCGTCGCAGCGAACCCAGTGCAGCACCGGGGCGTGCGGGCCGGCGGCCAGGATCGAGGCGTAGCCGGGGGCGTTGCCGCTGGTGCGGGCCCGGCGGTCGAAGGTGCCCTGGAGCCAGCGCTCGCCGCCGCCCTTGATCGCCATCGGCAGCTCGGCGGCGACCTCGGCGAAGCCGAGCACTGTGGCGTCGACGGCCGCCTGGAGCTGGCTGATCTCCCACGCGTCCTTGAACCGGCGCAGCTCGGCCAGAGTGGTGCGCAGGCCGGCGCTGTTGCCGTAGCCGAGGGCGTCCAGCATGGGCTCGACGCCGCCGGTGGCGTTGACTGCCGGGTGCTGGCCGCGCAGCAGGCCGGGCAGGTCCTCGATGCGCCGGCAGGTCAGCCCCAGCGCCTCGCCCCATTCGGCCAGGCCGGGCACCGGCCCGATCCACAGCTCGCCGTCGCGGGCGCTGCCGAAGAACTCCGGGTCGCCCGGGCGCGCGGGTTCCCGCAGCAGCAGGACGGACTCGTGCCCGCCGGCGACCGGCAGCATCAGCAGCACCGCGCCCTCGGCGTTGCAGCCGGTCAGCCATGAGAAGTCGCTGTCCGGGCGGAAGTCGTAGTCGGTGTCGTTGGCGCGGACCGGGGCCCGCCCGGACGCCACGGCGATGCGCTGGCCGGGGAAATCGGCGGACAGTTTGGCCCGGTGCGCGGCGGCGGCCTCGGCCGCGCCCGGGGTCAGCCGGACCTCGCGGGCCGCGTCGCCCCAGCCGGTTCCGACCGAGGACCGGAATCCGGTCGCCTCGACCAGCCTGGACGGGTCTCGCCTCGCCGGCCGATCAGTCATGTCGAGCACTCCTCACAGCGTGAACCCGTTCGGGAACGGGTCGGTTGGGTCCAGCAAGTACTGTGCCATGCCGGTCAGCCAGGCGCGGCCTTCGATCGTCGGGGTCACGCCCTGTGCGCTCTCGGCCACAAGCCGTCCGGTGAATCGGGTGCCCAGCAGCGACTCGTTCACGAAGTCGGTGTGCAGAGCCAATTCGCCTCGGGCGTGCAGCTGGGCCATGCGCGCGCTGGTGCCGGTCCCGCACGGCGAGCGGTCGAACCAGCCGGGGTGGATCACCATCGCGTTGCGCGCGTCACTGCCGTCTCGGCCTTCGGCGACCAGCTGCACGTGCTTGCAGCCGGCGATGCCGGGGTTGTCGCGGTGCACCGGCCGGTTCCGCGCGTTGATGACGTCCATGATGGACAGACCGGCGGCCAGCATCCGGTCCTTCTCCTTGACGTCAAAGGGAATGCCCAGCGATTCGATCGGCAGGATGGCATAGAAGTTGCCGCCGTAGGCCATGTCGTACCGCACCTCGCCCAGGCCCGGCACCTGTACTACGGCGTTCAGTTCGTGGGCGTACGCCGGCACGTTCTGGAACCGCACCGACTCGGCCCGGCCGTCCCGCACTGTGACCTCGGCAACGACCAGCCCGGCCGGGGTGTCCAGCCGCACGGTCGTGACCGGCTCGGTCACCTCGACCATCCCGGTCTCCACCAGCACGGTCGCCACGCCGATGGTGCCGTGCCCGCACATCGGCAGGCAGCCGGAGACCTCGATGTAGAGCACGCCCCAGTCGGCGTCGGACCGGGTCGGCGGCTGGAGGATCGCGCCGCTCATGGCGGCGTGCCCGCGCGGCTCGTTCACCAGGAACTGCCGGATGTGGTCCATGTTCTTGACGAAGTGCTCGCGCCGCTCGGCCATGGTCGCGCCGGGGATCGGCCCGACGCCGCCGGTGATCACGCGTGTCGGCATGCCCTCGGTGTGCGAGTCGACGGCGGTCAGGCACCTGCTGGCCCGCATGTCAGACCACCCGCGCGAGGTCGGCGTCCAGTTGCCGCTGATGCGCCTCGGTCAGCGGGCCGCGCGGGGGCCGGCAGGGGCCGCCGTAGCGGCCGATCTTGTCCATCACGTACTTGATGGCCTGCACGAACTCGGTGCGCGAGTCCCAGCGGAACACCGCGACCAGCCGCTCGTACAGCTTGCGGGCCTCCTCCAGACGGCCCGCCTTGGCCAGGGTGAACAGCTCGACCGACTCGGCCGGGTAGGCGTTGGGGAAGCCGGCGAACCAGCCGGTCGCGCCCATCAGCACCGCTTCCAGCAGCACGTCGTCGGCGCCGGCGACGACCGCGAGTTCGGGCGCCTGCTCGCGGATCTCCAGCACCCGGCGGACATCGCCGGAGAACTCCTTGACCGCGACGACATTGTCGATCTGGGCGATCTCACGCAGCAGCGCCGGGGTGAGATCGACCTTGGTGTCGAAGGGATTGTTGTAGACCATCACCGGCAGGCCGACTTCGGCCACCGCGGCGAAGTGGTTGATCACCTCGGAGTCGTTGGCCCGGTACATGGTCGGCGGCAGGCAGAGCAGGCCGTCCGCGCCGTCCTCGGCGGCGAGCTCGGCCCAGCGCCGGGCCTGGTGCGAGCCCGGGGCGTGCACGCCGACGACCACGATGCCGTCGTCGGCGACGGTCTCGATCGCGGTTGTCGCCACCTTGCGGCGTTCCTCGTCGGTGAGGGACGAGTACTCGCCCAGCGAGCCGTTCGGGCCGACGCCGTGGCAGCCGTTGTCGATCAGCCAGCGGCAGTGCTCGGCGTAGCGGTCGTAGTCGACGCTCAGGTCGTCGTGGTACGGCAGCGCCGTCGCGACGACCACTCCATCGAAGATCACTGTTCCTCCACGGGATTGGCGGCGAGCTCGCCGAGCGGGATAGGGATGGCGATCGGCCGGCGGGCGAAGGTGGCGGGATCGAGATCGAGCAGATCGGCGACGGTCGCGCCGCACATGCGGCCTTGGCACACGCCGAGACCGGCGCGGCTGGCCAGCTTCACCGCCCTGGTCGCGATGAGGCCTTGCGTCGCCGTGCGGAGCTTGCGGTGGGTGACTTTCTCGCAGCGGCAGATGACCGTGTCGTCATCGAGCCAGCCCCGCCAGCCCGTTTTGACGGGATAAACCCTGGTCAGGGCCTCGGCGAAGCGCCGGTCGACCGGGGCTCCCGGTCCCCCGCCGGCGATGATCCCTTCGTGGGCGGCCTGTTCCGCGCCGCCGATGCCGGTGATCTCGCCGGCCGCGAAGACCCAGGGCACCGAGGTGCGCTGGTCGGCGTCGACCTCGACAAAGCCGTTGCTGATGCGGCAGCCGGCGGCGATGGCCAGTTCCAGCTGGGGCACGAAGCCGTAGCCGACGCAGACCGCGTCCGCCGGTATTCGCTTGACCCGCAAGGGATTCCAGTCCCGGTCGAGCCTGGCCACGGTGACCTCGCGGACTCGGTCGTCGCCGTGCGCGGCGATCACCGCCGTGCGTTCGCGGTAGTACGGCGCGACCTTGGCGTACCCGGCGAGTTCCGTCAGCTTGCTTCGGCCGGCGATCAGCGCTTTCGGTTCCCTGAGCCAGTTTCGCGACGCAGAGTTGGCCTCGAACACCCGCACCTTGGCCCCGACGTCCAGCAGCGACGCGGCCACGGGCAGCAGGAACGGCCCGGTTCCGGCGACGATCACGTTGCGGCCCAAGGCAATATGCTGCCCCTTGGCCATCGCCTGGGCCGCGCCGGCGGTGTAGACGCCGGGCAGGTCCCAGCCGGGGAACGGCAGCGTGCGGTCGTACGCGCCGGTGGCCAGGATCAGCTTCTCGGCCGTGACCACTCGGGATCCGGTCAGGTGCAGGCGATTGCCCTCGATCGCCCAGACCGTCGTGTCCAGCAGATGCCGCACGCCCTTTGCGCGAATTTCCTTGGCCCGGAAGGATTGTCGGTGGTACTGGCCGCCGATTCGCGGCGCGGAGTCGATCAACAGCACTTCGCGGCCCGCCTTCGCCGCCGTCACGGCCGCGTTGACGCCGGCCGGGCCCGCGCCGACCACCACCACGGTCATCGGGTCGTCACCTCGTCACCCTCACGCAGAACCCGTTGGCACGCACGGACATCCGGCACCCCGTTGACCGTGACCAGGCAGCCGTGGCAGACGCCGATGGCGCAGAAGACGCCGATGTCCGGCACCACCGCGGCAATCGTCCGGCCCGGTTCTACCGTCGTCGGCCGGCCGTTGACCAGGACGTTCATGCCGCCAGCCCCGGCCGGTCGACCCGGAACGGCGTCGGGTCGATGTGCGGCTGCCGGCCGGTCATCAGCTCCGCCAGCAGACGCCCGGTCGCCACCGCGAGGCCGATGCCGGCGCCCTCGTGGCCGGCGGCGTGCCAGAGGTTCGGCAAACGCGGATCGGCCCCGATGACCGGCAGATGATCGGGCGTGTACGGCCGGAAGCCGCCGTAGGCGCGCATGACGTTGATGTTCTTCAGCTTGGGAAAGAGCCGGATCGCCTTGCGGGCCAGCTCCCTGAGGACGTCGACCTGGATGGTGTCGTCGAAGCCGACGCGCTGGCGGCTGGAGCCGATCAGCACCGTGCCGGCCGGCGTGGACTCCACCACCGTGGAGGTCTGGAGATCGGCGTCGCCACTGGCGACCGCGCCCACGTAGTCGGCGTCGTACACCTTGTGGCGCACCAGGTCTTCGACCGGCGTGGTCACCAGGATCAGGCCTCGGCGGGGCAGCACCGGGATCGGGGCGCCGGCGGTGGCCGCGAACTCCCCGGCCCAGGGGCCGCAGGCGTTGACGATGTGATCGCACGGAATGGCGCCACCGTCCGTTATCAAGGCGGACTTGGTGGCGCCGATCGCGGTCACTCCGGAGAGGAGCCGGCCGCCACGCTGCCGCACGGCGGAAAGCAGCGTGGTGGCCAGCAGCACCGGTTGCACCTGGCCGTCCTCGGGATAGTGGACGGCCGCGGTGATCTCGCGAGTCAGGTTCGGTTCCAGCTCGAACGCTTCCTCGGCGCCGATCTCGTGCGCCTGGACGCCGGCTTCTCGTTGCCGGGCGGCGAAATCGTGCAGCGGCCGGGGATCGGTGGTCGCGACGACCAGGCCGCCCTTGGGCTGCCACTCCACATCGGCGTGCCCGAGTTCGTCGGCCAGCTTGGCCAGCAGCTCCGGGAGCTGCCGGCGGGAGGCCTGGGCCAGGGCGAGCTCCGGGCCTGGTTCCTTGTCGGAGACCAGAACGTTGCCCTCGCCGGCCCCGGTCGTGCCGGCGGCCGGGCCGCTGCGGTCGACCACGGTGACCGTGACGCCGGCCGCGCTGAGCGCCTCGGCGCAGGCCGCGCCGATCACCCCCGCCCCGACGACCACCACGTGCACGGCCACCTCCGTTCGTTAAAATGAACGCTACGGCTCGGAGGCGGCGCAGGTCAAGGCCGGCGGCCCGGCGTCGGCCGGGTACTGGAGCAACAGCACCGACAACACCGGCCCGTCGACCGCGCGGTAGATGTGCGGCCGGTCGGCCGGGAAGCTCACGTAGTCGCCGGGACCCAGCTCGTAGGGGTCCTCCGGCGGGCCGATCAGCAGCCGGCCGGTGACCACGGTGACGTGCTCGATACCGGCGTGGCCGTCGGAATACTGCTGCTGGCCGGGGCGGACCCGCTGGTCGTACACCTCGAACACCGTCTCGGTGACGTCCAGCCGGCGCAGCATCCGCAGGTCCACCGCGTTGCTGCTGAGCACGTCCAGGTCGGCCGAGCGCACCAGCACCACGTCCGGGTCGCTGCGCAGGGTCAGCAGGCTCGACACCGGCACACTCAAGGCGTTCGACAAACTGAACACCGTCTCGATGGTCGGATTGCCGGCCCCGGACTCCAGCTGCGACAGCGTGCCCTTGGCGATGCCCGACCGGCGGGCCAGTTCGGACAGCGACAGGCCGCTGCGCTCGCGCAGCACCTTCAGGTTCGCCGCCAACACCTGGCCGGCCCTCGGCTGAGTCACGTCCCCACAATGACATGAAGGGCCCCTTCCTGACGTTCAACGTCAGGAAGGGCCCCTTCACAGCGGTGCTACTTGGCCGGCGGCGCGAAGCAGTGCGCCAGGTCGAGCAGCTGGTCCAGCAGCTCGTTGCCGGTGCTCGGCCGGAACCGGACCACCTGCGGGTCGTGGTCGCTGGCCTGGTCGGCGAACTCGGCGTTGACGTGCACGACGTCGTACTCCACGCCCCGCGGCGCGGTGCTGACCAGCAGGTGGTCGAGCACCTCGGAGTTGCCCTGGTAGACGTAGCTGTAGCGCTGGTCGGCCGGCAGCTCGTTCACCAGGTCACGCAGCGTGCCGCCGGCGGTGAGGGTGGCCACCGTCGGCGAGAACTGCATGTCGTTGAAGTCGCCCGGGATCACGATGTTGGCCTTCTTGTTCACGGCCAGGATCTGGTCGACGAACGCCCGCAGCGCCGCGGTCTGCTGCGCCCGCTGCACCTCCGAGCTGCGGCTCGGCGGCTGGTTGCGGCCCACGTCCGGCTGGTCGCCGAGCTTGGACACCAGGTGGTTGCCGATCACGATGACCTCGCGGCCCTGGAAGCGGAACTCGGCCGCCAGCGGCTTGCGGCTGGCGTTCCAGGCCGGGTTGGTCGGGTCGACGCGGCCCGGCGAGACCGAGAGCTCGGCCTGCCCGTGGTTGTCGACGATCGTCGTCGCGGTCGTCGCGTCGCCGCCCGGCCGGGACACCAGCGACACCCGCTTGGCGTTGTAGAAGAAGGCGATCCGGATGTTGCCACCCGGCTGGCCGCCGTCGGCGTCGTTGGTCGGGTCGATCTCCGTCCACTTGTACTGCGGGCCGCCCGCGGCCACCACGGCGTCGGCGAACTTCTGCAGCGTCTGGTCGGCCGCGACCACGCCGTTGTCGGTGGCGCCGGAGTTGTCCTGGATCTCCTCCAGCGACACGATGTCCGGCGCGGCCAGGTTGTGCACCAGGTTGCCGGCCAGCCGGTCGAACTTGGCCTGCGGGTCGGTCGGGGCCAGGTTCTCCACGTTGTAGGTGGCCACCGCCAGCTCGTCCACGGTCTGCTTGGCCGTGGTCTCCGGCGTGATGCCGCCGGAGACGAGGCCGCCCAGCTGGGTCGCCTGGATCACGTAGCCGCCGAACTGGGTGTAGTCCAGCGGACCCGCGGTCGCGCCGGTGAGCTTGTCGCCCACGTTGGCCTTGGGGAAGGGCGTCTGGGCGAACGGGATCAGCGACTGCACCTCGAGCCGGCCCGAATTGTTGTCGTCGTAGCCCAGGTAGACCGTGCCGCCGCGGACGCTCGGGTTCTGCGCCGGCTTCGTCGTCACGTACAGCTCGTTGTACTTGTCGGTCGGGCCGACCACGCGGGCGTCGTCTACCTCGACCCGCATGCCCTCACGGGACTCGAAGAAGTCCAGCGCGTACGAGTCCGGCTGCAGCTGGAGGTTCTCGATGTTGCCGCCGGTCGGGGCGAAGGCCGTGGGCACCGTGTCCGGGTGCAGGACCTCGGCCGGCGGCAGCGGGTTGCCGCTGGACACCACCGTGACCGTCGCCGAGCCCAGCTCGGTGTTGGACTGGTACAGCGAGCTCGCGCCGGACTCGTCCGGGTAGAACTCCGAGACCTTGCCCGAGACCTTGATCGAGTCGCCCGGCTGGACGGTGATCTTGGCCGAGCCGGTGTAGACGAAGATGCCCTCGCTGGTGCGCGGGTCGCTGTCCGGGTTCGGGTCCTGGAAGAAGAAGCCCTGGCTGCTGCCGAAGGCTCGCACGCCCGTCACGATGCCCGGCACGTCGACCACCTGCTTGCCGACCAGCGGCGAGAGGCGGGTCGTGCCCTGGATGTCGTGGATGCGGGCCGGCACCCCGGTCGGCGGGGTCGTGCCGCCGCCGGTCGTCTCGCCCTTGCTGTTGGTCGGGGCGGGCGCGGCGGCGGCGAAGTCCTTGGAGTTGTCGTCGGTGTCGCCCGCCGTGCGAGTCACCGCCGTCGTGTTGCTCGGGGCCGGGGCGCTCGCGCCCTCGACCACCACCGCGCCGCCGAAGCCCACCAGGTCGTGCACCCTCGGGTCGGCCGCGCAGTCCGCCGCGGTCAGGCAGGTCAACGGATCCGTGCCGCTGACCAGGGCCACCGTGCCGGTCGTGGCCGACATGTTGACGGCGCCCGTGGCGTCCGGAGTCGGCAGCGCCGTCGTGCCGCCCGTGCCCTTGGCCTCGCCCACCAGGTACTTCGCGCCCGGGGCGATGCTGCCGGTCAACGCCGTCGTCTGCCAGGTGCTAGTCGGCTTCGGCGCCCCCGGCAGGTACTGCACACTCCAGCCGTCCACCGACACCGCCGCCGCGGCCCGGTTGGCCAGCTCGATGTAGTCGGAGGTCAGGGTGGCGCCGGCGTTGCCGCCGCCCCCGTACACCTCGGCGATCACGGCGTCCGCGCTCGGCGCGGCCGACGCCGGGGCCGCCGTCACGACCAGGCCGGCCGACAACAGCGCGGTCACCGCCGTGCCGGCCATGGCTCTGCGGCGGTGTGGAGATGGGGTCACCCTCGTCCTCCTAGCTCAGTGGTCGGGGCATCCTCCCCCGGTTGAGTGAACGACGGGAGGCTTTTGCGCAACGGTTACCTGGTAGTACGAAGGGCGGTGGGCCGTTTACCCCGTACGGCCCGTATGTCCGCCATCACCTTCGCCTCCGGAACCCTCGGCCCCGTCGCCCCCTCCTATGCGATGGCGGCGGCGCTCGCCGCCGAAGGGGGGCTTCGGCCATGAAGTGGTGTCTTGTTGCTTCGTTGCTCGGCGCGGCCTCGGCCATCGCCGTTCTCGTGCTGTCCCTGATGTTCGGCCCGGCCCTGCCGATCAGCCCGTTGGCAGCGGGCTCAGCCATCGCGCCCGCCGTCGTGATCGGCGCCTTGGCGCTGCGCGGGACCATCAACGACCGGACCTACCGCGTGCTGCACCGCTTTTCCCCAGCGGCCAAGCGTTTGGCCCTGCTCCACGTCCTGCTCGCGTTGGCCGGCTTTGGTGTGATCCTCAGGTTCAGCGTCGAACTACCGCAGCACCGCGCTGCCGTCACCGCGGCCGAGCAGTACGCCACCCTCGTCGACCCGCTCCGCCTCACCACCGGCATCGCGCTGCTCGTCTACGCCGCCCTCGGCTTGCTGCTCTTGCTGCGAATGCACTACCGGCCGCCAGTAGTCCACCGCTGACGGCATCGATCGCGCTTTGTGGCCCCCGCCGTTCGATGGCAGATCCGGCGGTCTGAGAGCGGGTTTCTGAAGTCGTGGGGCGACAACCCGAACTGGTGATGCTGCTTCACGCACGAGTGGCGACCGGCGCGTAACTCCGTTTGGTCTGGGCAGGGTTGAGGCACTGATCACGACGACCGAAAGGGAACTGTCTCCGATGCGTCTGCCGACTGCGTTCCTGGCCACCGCCAGCGCCGTTGCCCTGGTCTTCACGATGTCCGGCACCGCGTTCGCGGCGGACGGCGAGTTCACCTCTCGCTACCTCGACGAGGAGGGGGACATCCAGATTGGTTCTTTGATCGATCCGCCCAGCGGTCAGTGCATCGAGATCCCCGAAGTCGCCGACCTCGAGGACACCTATGCCTTCCGCCCGCGCAACGACACCAAGTCCCGTTTTTGGTGGTGTTCAAGAACAGCGAGTGCGAAGGTGACGCCCACTTCAGCCTCAAGCCGAACGGTGGACACGGCTCGGACAAGCTCCTGCTGCGCTCGGTGGTCTTCAGCTAGGCCAGCGTCGTTCGAGGTGAGCAACCTCGTGACCGAACGATGGTCACCATGCCGCGATGCCCGGGACAGCCGGCGGCCATGACCGTGATCGTGAGGTCGAGGAACTTCACCGCTGTAGGACGAAACGTCAGAGCCCCGGTTGCCATGATCGGCAACCGGGGCTCTGACCTGCGGTGGCGGTGGGATTTGAACCCACGGAGGGTTGCCCCTCACACGCTTTCGAGGTCTGCGAACCGCCGTCCGGCACAGTTCCTCTGGGTCCACATCGATGCTACGCAGCAGGTCAGCGCATGTGCTCGACCCCCCGAACGAGGACGTACTTGACCGGACACCAGGTAAGTGAGACGACAACTGAGACGGAGTACCGACCGCCGCGAGGGTCTCGCACCCTGACTTTGACCATTGGTGCGGCAGCGATGCCCACCTAGCGCCGCCAACCGGTTCGTGTCGTCGCAGGAGGCGAGCCAACATCGCGACAAGACCGGCGCAGCGTCGACACGACGACGGAGGTGCAGATGGCTAGTACGCTGGACAGAATCGATCGCCGATGAGGTGTCCCAGGGCGAAGGGGACGATGTGGACCCGTTTGAAACACAAGGTTCATGGTGGGTGCCAGGCAAGAAACGTCACCACCACGCGACCGGGAAATTTAAATACTCGCCAGACGAGGGCGGAACGTTAAACGTTTTCGGAAAACGCCTAGAAGCATCCGATTCGCTGCATGTACCAGCACTTTTTGGAGATACCGAGCGCGGTCCGGCCACACTTTTCGGATGCAACTTCAAGGGCGCAGCAGGCCGCCCTGAAAGCCGACATTTTTCACAAGATTTCACCGTGGATCTCATCGTTCTCGGTTGTCACACCGACATTGACTTCGCAGTTAATCACGCATCCGTGCAGGTTGAAAACCTTGACCGATGGGCGAGTATAGGAAAGCTGGATCTCCTAGGCGAAGACGTTCGCAAACTCCTTCCAAACGCCGGATTTGGCGTTTACTTTCAGCACGAACCCGACATGTGGGCAACCCTGGGAAATGGCGACAAGGTTCTACTTAGCGCCCTGGACTCTTTTTTCTTCGGCCGAAACAACGCAACCGTTGCGGTGAAGTACCAGTTCGATATTACATTTGCCCAAGCTAAACGTATTAGCGAAATACGCGAAGACTACATAGTTCCGCTTATTGACCTACTTACCGTCTTCACAGACACACCGTCAAGCCTTCAAAGTTTGACAGTGTCACCTCCCGCAGGAAAAAGGTCTGCGCTGCACGGTCCAAGATTTCAGCCATTGGACATCGGCTTCCAGATCAACCGGAACGAGTCGTCTCGTCAAATCGCAAGCGAATCCCTGTATCCCGTAAAGTTTAGTGAATTCTCTTTCAGGCAACAGTTGCCCCTATGGTTCGAGCTGGCACAGAAGCTCAAGGGCGTCCACGGCCTCACCTTCGGACTTCGCTACGCCGATAATATGTCAGCCGAGAACCGCTATCTAAACTCCACAACAGCCGCCGAAGCTCTCCATAGAGCCACATTTGAATCAGTCAGGGCAAAAATTGACCTAAAGAATGACGCCACAAGGACTTGGATTTCCCAGTTTCCAGCCGAGGAGCAGGCTCTCATTAAAACTAGGCTGAACCAGTACATCAACGATCCAAGTCTAGGCGACCGTCTACACGGATTGATCAAGAAGGCTGGCGTCGCCTTCGATACGCTCGTTCCCGACCCTACAGAGTGGGTCAAGCTCGTCAAACAAGTTCGAAACGATTTGACACACCAGGAGGGAACGCCCAAGGTGCGGGTCACTTCTGAGGAAATGTACTGGTTGGCCGAATCAATCGCACAGCTTGTCACGATCTGCATCCTGGTTGACCTAGGCTATGCGCCAACCGCAATTGATACGCAGATCGTGCGGTCACATAGGGTGCAGGCGCTTATACGACAGATGGCTAGACAATTTTCAAAATCTGCACCAACCGAGTCTGGTTGAGTGACTCAGGCCAACACGGTTGCAGTGACTCACTGGCAGAGCCAGGTCAAAGACCACGCCTGGCCGCCACCGCTCCGGTGTAGGTCTCCGTCGTCAGCTCCCCGTCGGTGATACCCAGTTCGTCCAACACCCGCCGAACCACTCTCGAGCCGCCAGCTACGTCATCGTCAGCGGTTAGCGTCTCGATTTCGACGAACGTCTCGCCACCCAGCTCCGGCACCTCGACCATCGTGGCCAACAGGTTCCGACCGTGGGCGGTGAACCGGAAGTTGGCGCAGTGCTTCTCGAACGCAATCAACTCGACCAGGCCCAGCGCATTGAGCAAGGGAGCGACTGCGGCCGGGTCCCCAATGGACGTCTCGTGCTCCGGTTTCGAGTCGCTCGCGATATCAACCGCCGGCTCTTTGAACGTCAGCAGCGACCGTACGTCGCCGGCGGGTCGGGCGACCGTCCGCAGCCTCACCTCGTAGCCGGCCGCAGTGAGCCGACGGTCCGGGAAGTCGAAGTAGCGATCGGCATAGACGGAGTGCTCGGCGGGCGTTCGCTCGGCAAGCCTTTGCCGGACGTGGTCCGGGTGGAGTAGTCGTGCCTTGAGTTCCGCCTCGACCGCCATGGTCGCCTCCTGGTCAGACCACGCGCCGCGCTGTGCGGCGCAACTCGTCACTGAACCTACGGAAGCCGCGGTGCAGTGCGCCATGCGGCGATCCGGCGATTCGGTACATCGGGGAGGTGTAGCCCTCGTGGGTCTCGCCGAACGCGGACACGAAGAGCGTGTTGTCCAGACCGATGACCCGCCAGGTCGGCAGCAGCGCGTAGGTGTGTGCCTCGACGTGGACGTCGTCGCCGGCGAGCTCGCGGAGCCGCTCGATGGACATGTGAATGCCGCCGCTGAACGTCGTGTAGGACTCGCCGATCTCGGCCGCCCGACTGTGGGCCGCCTCGCAGTCGGGATCGAGCAGAAGGACCCGGACAGACGGCGACGACTTGCGCACACTGGGCCGGAGCACGGAGTCGTTCATGCCGAGGATGCCCAGCCCGCGCACGGCCAGCACGTCAACGACTGCCGCCTTGGCGGCAAGGTCGCGAATCTCAGGCAGGGCGGCCGACTGGGACGGGTAGACGGCAATGAGTTCGGCGCGGCCAGAGGCGCTGAGGTGATCGAGCCCAGCGGGGTCTTGCGGCGCAAGTCCGAGCAACATCCGAGCGTCGTCGGGCATCTGGAAGCCGTCCGCAATGCGCTCGAACAAGTCCAGTGTGGTGACCTTGCGGGCACCGCTGATGATCTCGCTCACTCGCCCTTGGAGTAGGCCTGTGGCGCTGGCGATCCGGGTTTGACTGGCACCGCTGTACTGCTGCACCACCTTGAACAGGGCAGCCATGTCGCGAGCGCGAAGAGCGTCACGGACTTCGGGGCGCTGCCATGCCCAATCGGGGACTGCCACGCCCTTCGGATCGGTCATCCACACAGGGCTACATCTCATAGTGAGATACCCATCTCGGTATGGGCTAGAGCGCGGTCAGTAACCGAAAGTTGTGACATGACGGCCAGCCAGCAGCCGACCCAGCAGCAGGAACGTGCAGCCCGCGCGCTGACGCACTTCCACTTCTGCCTTGGCTTCCTGACGGTTGGTGACGTGTCGGGAGCGAACGACTACCTCAAAGACGTCCAGGCTCGGGATGGCCAGCTGATGTACCAGACGGTCTGCGACATGATCGCTGTCCACACGCGCATCCCCCGTCTGGAGCCGTGAGCCAGGCCAGCCCTAGCGAGCCTGAGCGTTAGGTGGCGTTTCCCCCCTTGCCAGTGCTGCAACCTGCTTAGCAGCCACCTCGTAGCAGAGGCGATTGGTGCCCGGAACGGTTCGAGCACCGTGCGGGCTCACGATCACGCCTGGGCACGTCCACAGTGGATGGTCTTCCGGAAGCGGCTCGGGCTCGGTGACGTCGAGAGCAGCGCGCAGGCGCTGGGCGGTCAGCTCGGTGACCAAGGCGTCGGTGTCGACCACGCGGCCACGCCCAGCGTTGACCACCAGTGCGCCGTCCGGCATCGCGGCCAGGATCTTGGCGTCGACCAGGCCGTCTGTCTCCGGGGTGAGCGGGCAGATGACGACCACGATGTCGTGCTCGGCGACCAGGTCCGGAAGTTCGTCAACACCATGAACGCCAGCCCGGGCGGTCCGGCCGACCATGGTGGCGGTCGCGCCGAACGGCGGGAGCAGGCGGGCGACCGCGGTTCCGATCGCGCCGGCCCCGAGCACGAGCACGCGCTTGCCGCTCAACGTGTCGAAGTCGGTGCCGGGGCGACGGTGCGCCCAGGTGTGCTGGTCCTGGTAGCGGATGAGCGCAGGCCAGCGCCGGTAGGTGGTCAAGATCGCGGAGAGGATCCACTCGCTGACCGGGGCGGCATGGGCGCCGCGAGCGTTGGCCAGCATCGCGCCAGAGAGAACGTGCGGACTCCACTCGTCGATCCCGGCGCTGAGCAGCTGCACGAGCCGGAGGTTCGTGCAGCTGCTTGACCAGCGGGATTGGACGCTCGCTGCCCCGGTAAGGCGGGATGAAGACCTCGGCGCTGCGCTGCTGGTCGGACAGGTCGGCGGCGGTCGGGTCGTAGGTGACGACTTCGACGCCAGGCACCTGTCCGAGCAGGTGAACGCCGACCTGGTCGTCCACCTCTGCGCTCACCAGCACGCGCAACGTGGTACTCATGCCGTCACGGTAGCGAGCAGCTGCTCAGCCTGTTCCTGCAATGGCCGAGCGTCCGCAGAGTTGTTGACAATCGTGTGTTCGGTCGCTGGCTCGAACGCCAGGTTGAGCCCGGAGAGGTAGCCCTCCCAGTTCGCAAACTTGGCCGTGTCGCGGGCCGCGCCTCGGTGCCTGATGTAGCGCCGCATGGACTCGGCGTCGAGCGCGCCAAGGTGCCGGACCGCCGGCTGCACGACGCCAGGCACACGGCGGCACCGGTGCTGCTCTTGCTCGGTGTCACCGAGCGGACGGTCATGGCCATCATGGGCTGGTCCAACACGGCGATGGCCGCGAGGTACCAACACGTGATCGCCGCTATCCGGAAGGACGTGGCCACCCAGGTCGGCGGGCTGCTCTGGGAGGCCCCAAGAAGCGCAAGAAGGCCAAGAAGCGGAAGACCGACGACCCTCCGGCCGGTACCGAGTCAGCAGCCTGAGCGGACGAACTGAGACTAGAACTGAGACGAAACGTCAGAGCCCCGGTTACCAGGATCGGTAACCGGGGCTCTGACCTGCGGTGGCGGTGGGATTTGAACCCACGGAGGGTTGCCCCTCACACGCTTTCGAGGCGTGCTCCTTCGGCCGCTCGGACACGCCACCGGTAAGAACATTACAGGAGGGGCGCGAGGGACTTACACGCGGGGGCGGCGGGAGGCGAAGAAGGAGTCCATGAGGGCGGCGCAGTCCTGTTCGAGGACGCCGCCGAGGACCTCGGGGCGGTGGTTGAGGCGGCGGTCGCGGACGACGTCCCAGAGGGAGCCGACGGCGCCGGTCTTGGGTTCCCAGGCGCCGAAGACGAGGCGGGAGACGCGGGCGAGGACGAGGGCGCCGGCGCACATGGTGCACGGTTCGACGGTGACGGCGAGGGTGCAGCCTTCGAGGCGCCAGCCGTCGCCGAGGGCGGTGGCGGCGGCGCGGAGGGCGAGGATCTCGGCATGGGCGGTGGGGTCGCCGAGGCGTTCCCGGGCGTTGCAGGCGGAGGCGAGCTCACGGCCGTCGGCGTCGACGACGACGGCGCCGATGGGGATGTCGTCGCCGGCCTCGCGGGCTACCCGGAGGGCGGCCCGGACCAGCTCCTCGTCACTGCTGGACACGGTCGACGACGGCCCCGAACTCGGCGCTGAAGCCGCAGCGCTGGGCGATCATCTGGAGCTGCTCGTCGGGGTAGAGGTCGACCTCGTCGATGATCACCTGGAGCTCGCCCTCGGGCAGCCCCAGGTCGGCGAGGACGCCGAGGTCGCCCTCGGGCCACAGGCCGTCGTCCTCGTCGTCGGGCGGCTCGACGCGCAGCAGGTCCAGCACGTCGGCGGCGATGTCGTAGTCCAGCGCGGCGGCGGCGTCGGACAGCAGCAGGGACACCCCGCCGGGACTGGGCCGCAGCAGCACGAAGAACTCGTCGTCGACGTTGAGCATGCCGAACAGGGCCCCGGTCGACCGGATCTTCCGCAGCGCGGTGATGGCGGCGTCGAGCTCGTTCAGGGTGGCCAGTTCGAGCGAGCTGCAACGCCACTTGCCGTCCTCGCGGACGACGGCGACACCGAAACCACCCACCGGCTCGTGCACCGACATGTGCACACCGTATGCGCCCGGGCCGGTCACCCGGAAGCACTATCCCCCAAGCCGGCCTCACGAAGATCGGCCGGACGGTGGTTACGGTGGGACCATGGCGGGATGACCACTTCAGCGGCACGCCCAGCAACCACCCACTCAGGTGACCCCAGGCTCGCTGGTCTCATCGAGGCCGCCCGCGCGTTGCAGCCACGGACCGTGGCGCTGCGCAGGCAGGTGCACAAGCGCCCTGAGCTGGGCCTGAGGCTGCCCCAGACGCAGGCGGCGGTGCTGCACGCGCTGGAGGGCCTGCCGCTGGAGGTCACCACCGGCAAGTCCACGGACTCGGTGGTCGGGGTGCTGCACGGGGCCCGTCCGGGCCCGACGGTGCTGCTGCGCGCCGACATGGACGCCCTCCCCCTGACGGAGCAGACCGGCTGCGCCTTCGCCTCGGAGGTGCACGGGACGATGCACGCGTGCGGACACGACACGCACGTGGCGATGCTGGCCTCGGCGGCCCGCCTGCTGTGCGCCCGCAAGGAGGCCCTCAACGGGCACGTGGTGTTCATGTTCCAGCCCGGCGAGGAGGGCCACCACGGGGCCAAGCACATGATCGACGAGGGCGTGCTCGGCGCGTCCGGCCTGCTCGCGAACAAGGCGTTCGCCCTGCACATCACCTCGACGGTGCGGTCCGGCGTGATCACCAGCCGGCCGGGCCCGATCATGGCCGCCGCCGACGTGTTCCGGGTCCGGGTGATCGGCCGCGGCGGTCACGCCTCGCAGCCGCACAAGGCGCTGGACCCGGTGCCGGCCGCGGCGGCGATGGTGGGCGCCCTCCAGTCGATGATCACCCGCCGGGTCAACGCCTCCGAGCCGGCCGTGATCACCGTGGCCAAGATCGCCGCCGGCACCACCAGCAACATCATCCCGGAGGTCGCCGAGCTGGAGGGCACCATCCGGACGTTCTCCGAGGCCACCCGCAGCCTCGTGCACACCGAGGCCAAGCGGATCTGCGAGCACACCGCCGCCGCCTACGGCTGCTCGGCGACGTTCCAGATCGAGCGCGGCTACCCGATCACCATGAACGACCCCGAAGTCGCCGCGAACGTGCTCGACCTGGCCAGTTCGGTGCTCGGCTCCCGCTACAGCGAGCCGATGACCGACCCGATGATGGGCGCCGAGGACTTCTCGTACGTGACCAGGCAGGTGCCCGGCACAATGGCCTTCCTGGGCGCCTGCCCGCCGTCGATCGGGCTGGACGAGGCCGCCCCCAACCACTCCAACCGGGTGCTGTTCGACGAGGCCGCGATGGAGCACGGCGTGGCCATGCACGCCGCCTTCGCCCTCGACTCGCTGCGTTAACACCCGGGGTGGTTTCGCCAGGTCGGCCCGTGCCGGCAGGATGGGACCCGTGCTGCCTGTTTGTGTGATCGGGATGGGTCTGATCGGCGGGTCCGTCATGCGCGCCGCGAGCGCGGCCGGCCGGGCGACCTGGGGTGCCACCGCGTCGACAACGGATGCCGAGGCGGCACGGGCCGCCGGCTTCACCGTCGAGGACAGCGTGGACGACGCGCTGCGCCGGGCCGACGAGGAAGACGCCCTCATCGTGCTGGCCGTGCCGCTGACCGCGCTGGCCGAGGTGCTGCGGTCGGTGTCGGCCTACGCGCCGGGCTGTCGGCTCACCGACGTCATCAGCGTCAAAGGCGCGGTGTCGGAGGCCGTACGCAAGATCAACCCGTACGCCCGGTACGTCGGCGGCCATCCGATGGCCGGCACCTCGCGGTCCGGCTGGTCGGCCGGCTCGGCCGAACTGTTCCGGGACGCGGCGTGGGTCGTGACCACCGAGGACGACAGCGACCAGGAGGTGTGGACCGAGGTCGTGCAGCTGGCGCTGGCCTGCGGCGCCCACGTCGTGCCCGCCTCCGCGTCCGCGCACGACGACGCCGTGGCCCGCATCTCCCACCTGCCGCACCTGCTCGCCGCAGTGCTGGCCAGCGTGGGCGCCTCCGGCGGGCCGCTGTCGTTGGCGCTGGCGGCCGGCGCCTTCGGCGACGGCACCCGGGTCGCCGGCAGCCGGCCCGAGCTCGTGCAGGCCATGTGCGAGGGCAACCGGGCCGCGCTGCTCGACGCCGTCGACGACGCCCTCGGCCGTCTCGGCGCTGCCCGCGGCTCGCTCGCCTCCACCGGCGGGCTCGCCGCCACCGTCAACGCCGGGCACCTGGCCCGGCGGGAGCTGGAACAGCACCGCTCCGGCGCCCGGCACGGCGTCAAGGTCGACCTGGAGGCGCGGGACGCCCTGGCCAACCTGCGCGACCTCGGCAACAAGGGCGGCCGGCTGACCTCGCTGGACGGCAGCGTCGCCGTCGTCCAGATGCTCTGATCAGACCCGGCGGGCCAGACCCGGGTAGTCGACGACCAGGCCGTTGGCGTCGACCGTGAGCTCGACGGAGGCGTCGCCACGGTCGAACTCGAGCACGCTGCCGCTCTCGTCCACGGAGACGGTGCGGTAGCGCTCGTGGACGAGGCTGACCGACAGGTCCGGCAGCGACACCCAGACCACCGGCAGCTCGTGCTCGCCGGCCTCGCGGTGCAGGCCGAGGCGGCGCACCGGCAGGGCGTTGAACAGGACGCTGCTCTGCAGGTTGACGTCGAGCGCGCCCTCGAAGTCACGGCGCTCGACGCCGCGGCCCCGGTCGACGATCCACAGGCCGTCCTCGGTGCGGCTGAGCGACATCGTGCGCTCTTCCTCGGCGGTGGTGCTGCGCAGCAGCAGCCGGCTCACCACGCCGTCCTCGCCGACCGACAGCTCGAACGAGGCGTTGTAGGCCTCTCGACCCTCGATGGCCGCCGCGACCACCCGGCCGCTGCCCTTGATCCGGTTCTCGGACAGCACGAGCCGGGCCGACTCGAGGCGGGGACCGGTCAGGCCCTGCCACGTCACCATCACCGGACGGCGGCCGGCACGGGGCGTGCTGTCGGACTGCGCGGGCTCAGTCGCGTTGGGGACGTTCACTGTCCACCTTTCGAGGTCAGGGTCGACAACGGAGCGTACCTAACCGAAACAACCGTGGGGCCTCCCGTTTACACGGGAGGCCCCACTTGGCTCAGCGGATCAGCTGGTGTCAGCTGTGGTTGGCCTTACGGCGGCGAACGAAGAACAGCGCGCCGATGCCCGCGCCGATCAGCACGACGCCGGCGATGGCCGGGCCGATCACCGAGGCGCCGGTGTAGGCCAGCTCGTTGGTGTCAGCCGACGTGGTCGGGGTCGGCGTGGCACAGGTCGGAGCCGGGCTGGTGGTGGTCGTGGAGCCGCCACCGTTGCTCGTCGTCGTGGTCGGCGTCGTGGACGACACGCACGGGGTGGTCGTCGTCGTGGTCGGCGGCGCCGTGGTCGTGGTGGTCGTCGTCGTGGTGGTCGAGGTCGGCGCGACCGTCCAGGAGACGCTGGCTTCCTTGTGCAGCTTGATGTCGGTCGGCTTGGCGACGATCAGCGACTGCGAGATGGCCTTCTTGCTCGGCGTGCCGTCGGAGTTGGCGCCGACGAACAGGCGGCCGGCGTTGAGGTGCGCGCTCGCGTCGACGGCGAAGGAGCCCTTGCCGGCGTCGGCCGTGGCCGGCACCTTGACGTAGATCTGGGCGCCGTTGGCGACGTCACCGAGGGCCTTGCCGTCCTTGTCGGTCAGCGTGACGCCGTTGGGCAGCGTCGAGGACACCTTGACCGAGCCGGCGGTGGTGGTGACGGTGAACGGACCGATCAGGTCGCCGGCCTTGCCGGACAGCGAGGGCGGCGTCAGGTCCAGCGACGGGGTCGGCTGGGGCAGGTCCGTGGCGTGGGCCAGCAGGAAGTTGTACGCCGCCAGCACGTCGGCGCCGGCGTCCTTGCCGCTGAACGGCGTCGGGTCGCTCTCGTCCAGCTTCGCGCCGTCGGACAGGTGCCAGATGGCGGACTGGGTGGCGCTGATCGCCTCGGCCTCGCTCAGGCCGTTGTGCAGCTTGACGCCGGCCTTGGTCAGCGCGTCGGTGAGCGTCGCGGCGGAGACGTTCGGGTAGCTGTTCTGCAGGATCCAGTTGATCTGGCCCGCGTGCTTCTTGAAGCCGCCGTCGGTATCGCCGGGCGCGTCCTCGTAGGGGTACTTGTCCCACGGGACCTCGACCATCTTCACCTTGCCGTCGATGTCGACGTTCAACTCGACGCAGTAGGTGTAGACCTTCTGACCGTCAACCGTGATCGGGATCAGCAGCGTCCGCTCGGTCGCGTACTTGTCGCCGACGAGCTTGACGTTGAGGCCGGTGGTGGTGCCGATCTTGGCGTCCGACTGCGCGGACGGGGCCTGGTCGCGCGGGCCACGCGGCGTGGCGTAGCCGCCACCGTGGCTGTCGTTGTCGCCCGCGAACGCCAGCGGCGCCGCCGACATCAGGGCGATCGAGGCGCCGAGCACAGCGGCGGCGATACGACCCGGGTGGAACCGGTTTGCCATGACTCTCCTCGTTTGACTGCCTGCTAGCGCTGGTCCCCGACCTCTGACCTGCCCTGCGGTGTCACGGTTCGAGCAACACTGCCCCGAAAGGGCGTATCCGAAGCTCGTGACACATACTCCGAACAGGCGATATGCGCCTCGTTCGGTGAAAGTCCTGTGTGGAACGCGGCGTCACAGTACTCGACAGGGTGACGACAGCTTCCGTTGCCTCACCCGATAGTGGTTGACCTGCGGAAACGTCACCCGGACGTGGCGCGACACGAAGATCGACTAGCCGAGCTGGACTCGGTTATCACCGAGCGTCACGAAAATTGCCGACGCCGCCAATGAATCAGAGTCGGGCCAAGTTATCCACAGGCCAACGTTTCCGCTGGTCACATCGACGCAAACGATTACGCCCCCATGAAACGTGGGCTTCTCGCGATAAGATCGTTATCTAACGGAGACAACTTGATCTCGACCATTGCTCCATTCGTGGCAAACCCTCCGCTGCTCAGCGTCGTCAACATCACGTGTCGCGGGGGTGAACGAAACCCGGACCGACGGGGACACTGTGCACGTGACCCGAGCCCGGGACCTGACCCCGTACGTGGAGCTGGGGCGAGAGCACTGGCGCGAGCTGCGCGCGGCCACGCCCATGAGCCTCACCTCCGAGGAACTGCACCGACTGCAGGGCCTCGGCGATCGGGTGTCGCTGGACGAGGTCGCCGACATCTACCTGCCGCTGTCCCGGCTGATCAATCTCCAGGTCGCCGCCCGGCAACGGCTGCACGCCGCCACCACCACGTTCCTCGGCGAGCCGTCCGAGAAGGTGCCCTTCATCATCGGCGTCGCCGGCAGCGTGGCCGTGGGCAAGTCCACCACCGCCCGCATCCTGCAGGCGCTGCTGGCCCGGTGGAGCGACCATCCGCGGGTCGACCTGATCACCACCGACGGCTTCCTGCTGCCCAACGGCGAGCTGGAGCGGCGGGGCCTGATGACCCGCAAGGGTTTTCCGGAGAGCTACGACCGCCGGGCGCTCGTCCGCTTCGTCGCCGACGTCAAGGCCGGCGCCCCCGAGGTCGAGGCGCCCGTCTACTCCCACCTCAGTTACGACATCGTGCCCGGAACCCGGCAATTGGTGCGGCGGCCCGACATTCTCATCGTCGAGGGCCTCAACGTGCTCCAGCCCGGCGCCCGCCTCGCCGTCTCCGACCTGTTCGACTTCTCGATCTACGTCGACGCCCGCACCGACTGCATCCAGCAGTGGTACGTCAGCCGCTTCCTCAAGCTGCGCGACACCGCCTTCGCCAACCCCGCCTCGTACTTCCACCGCTTCGCCTCGCTGACCGACGAGCAGGCCGTCGCCAGGGCCACCCAGATCTGGCAGGAGATCAACGAGCCCAACCTGGTCAACAACATCCGCCCCACCCGCGGCCGCGCCACCCTGGTGCTGCGCAAGGAAGCCGACCACTCCATCAGCCGCGTCCGCATGAAGAAGCTCTGATCAGCGCTGGCGGACGTCGTAGTTCGCGATCAGACGGGCCGGTACCACCGTGCCGGTCCCGATCAACTGCCCTGTCCACATTGCTCACGCCCATGACAATCCCGTCAGTGGCAAGGTGATCCCTTGCGGGCGCGGCAACCGCCGGCCATGCCGGCGAGAGAAAGCAGTCTGATCAGCGAACCCCAGACCTAGCCGGCCCCTGGCCCAACCGCAGTGCCCACCCAACCCAAGGGGGCGTCCCCCGCTGCCAGCCTACTCAGCCGCAAGGGCTTCGTGGCGGGTGAAGATCCAGATGTGGACAACTCGGCCCCTGTGGACAACTCAGGCCCAGCGTTGGGCGATGGCGGCGCACTGGGCACGGAGGGCGTCCAACACGATGGGCAGCAGGGGGTTGGTGTTGCTGGGGCGGTGCAGGGCGAGAATGCGGCGGAAGACCTCGGAGTCGGCGATGCGCAGGACGCCGAGGCCGGAGTCGGCGCCGATGGCGAGTTTGGGCACGACGGCGACGCCGAGGCCGCGGCGGACGAGGGAGCAGACGACGCCGTAGTCGTTGCTACGCAAGGTGATTCGGGGGACGAAGCCGGCGGTGGCGCAGAGGCGTTCCAGGGACTTGGAGCCGGCGGTGTCGCTGCGGGTGCAGATCCAGCGCTCGTCGGAGACCTCCACAAGGGACGCGTCGGGCCGGGCGGCCAGGCGGTGCGCGGGCGAGGTGACGAGCACGAGGGGCTCGGACAGCAGCGGGGTGGCGACCAGTTCCCGGGGCCAGGTCCGAGGATCGAGGTCGTAGGCGAACACGACGGCGGCGTCGCGGTCGCCGTCGAGCACGCCGGCGAGGACCTCGTCGGGCTCGCCTTCGTCCAGCAACACGTCGGCGCCGGGGCGGCGTTCGACGATGGCGGCGAGGGTGGAGGCCATGATCCGGGCGTTGGCGGTGGCGAAGCTGGCCAGCCGCAGGGTGCCGGCGTCGCCCCGGGTCAGGGCCCGCACCTCACGCTCCAGTTCGGACAGTGCGGCGAGCGCGTCCCGGCTGAGCAGGGCCATCCGCTCGGCGATGGCGGTCGGCCGGACGCTGCGGGCGGAGCGCTCGAACAGTTGGGCGCCGACCGCCCGTTCCAGCATGGCGATCTGTTGGGACACGGCGGAAGTCGTGTAGCCGAGCAGGCGCGCGGTCTCGGCGAACGAGCCGGTCCGGACCGCCTCGGTCAGGGTGCGGAGGTGGATGGGGTTCAGCATCAGACGCAGTTCAGTTCGGGACGTTCCGAACTGGCCGCGAAACGGTCGGCGGACAGACCGGACACGTCGACCACGGTAGGCACGCCGAGCACCAGGTCCCGCAGCACCTCGCCGACGGCCGGCCCTTGCAGGAAGCCGTGCCCGGAGAACCCTGTCGCGTACAGCAGCCGGCTGACGCCGCGGGCCTCGCCGATCAGGGCGTTGTGGTCGGGACTCATCTCGTACAGGCCGGCCCAGCGGTGGGCGATGCCGACCTCGGCCAGCGCCGGCGCCCGCCGCTGCACGGCGTCGGCCAGCCCGGGCAACCATTCGTCGCCGGTGCTCAGGTGGAAACCCGGCTCCTGGTCCGGATCGGACATGCCGACCAGCAGCCCCGGCCCCTCGGGATGGAAGTAGAACGTGGTGCCGAAGTCGATGGTCATCGGCAGCTCGGCGGGCAGGTCGGGCATGGCCGCCGTGACGATGATCTGGCGTCGCAACGGCTCCACCGGCAGCGGCACGCCGGCCATCTCGCCGACCGCCGCCGACCACGCGCCGGCGGTCACGACAACTGTTGACGTGTCGACAAGTCCCTGTGTCGTCCGCACACCGGTGATCACGCCGTCCACGACCTCGATGCCGGTCACCGCGCAGTTCCGGCGAATCCGGGCGCCCAGCGCGCGAGCGCCGCGGGCGTAGCCCTGGACCACGGCCTCCGGTGTGCAGTGACCGTCCGTGGGCGAGAAGGCGGCGGCGAGCAGGCCGTCGCCGACGACCAGCGGCGACAGTTCGAGCGCCTGGTCGACGGTCAGCATCCGGCTCGGCACGCCGAGCTCGTTCTGCAGCCGGACGCCCGCCTCGAACGCGTCGACGTCGGCCTCGTCGTCGAGCAGGAACAGGTAACCGTGCTGGCGTAGGTCGATCTCCGCGCCGGGCCGCTGGCCGAACCGCTCGAACGCGGCCAGTGAGCGCCGGGCCAGCTCGATGTTGGCCGGGTCGGAGAACTGGGCCCGCACCCCGCCGGCCGCCCGACAGGTGCTGCCGGAGCCGAGTTCGTCCCGTTCCAGCAGCAGGACGTCCACGCCCGCCTCGGCAAGATGGAAGGCCGTGGACAGGCCCATCACACCACCGCCGACGACGATCACCTCGGCTCGCTCGGTCATGTGATTCACGCTAAGCCAGGATCGCGGCGAGCACGCCGGCAAACAACCCAATTAGCGCACACAGCGCAGCGCCGGTGCGAGGGTACGGCCGACCGGGCGCCCATCGCAGGACCAGCACCAGCGCCTGGGACACCAGCAGCGACGCGGCCACCAGCACGCCGATCGAGCGCAGCCCGCCGCCGGTGAAGCTGCTCGGCACCTGCGGCACGAACAGGGCCGCCGCCGCGATCACCGACAGCCAGATCGACACCACCGGCCCGACGGTCACCACGAGCACCAGCAGCGCGAACAGGTGCGCGGCGCGTTGCTCCTTCACGCCGTCAACCGTAGTTGTCGTGGGCGGAACGGGGTGCCCATCCCCCGTCCCGCCCACGTACCCGCGAACGCCCGGCCGGTCTCACTGTGGCATCGAGGCCGTCACACGCTGGGGTGGAGCTTGGCCGCCCGAACCGGTGAAAATATATTGTTCAACGGTTGTCGCCGAAGGGAGCCCAGTGGCCGATCCGACCGGCGGGCCGGTGGAGATGCTCGCCGCCGACCGCCTCCAGCTGGACCGCGTGAGCACCGCCGAACGCGTCTCCGAGGTGCTGCGCACCCGGATCATGGTCGGCGACCTGCCGCCGGGCACGCGGCTGTCGGAGGAGGCGATCGGCACCGCGCTCGGCGTCTCCCGCAACACGCTGCGTGAGGCGTTCCGGCTGCTCACCCACGAGCGACTGCTGGTGCACGAGCTGAACCGCGGCGTGTTCGTGCGGACGCTGACCAAGGACGACGTCACCGACCTGTACCGGCTGCGCAAGGTCGTCGAGTGCGGGGCGCTGCGCTACGCCGAGGTCACCGACGAGGATCTGCGACGCGTGCAGGCGGTCGTGGACGAGGCCGAGGCCGCCGCCGCGCGGTCGGACTGGGTCGCGGTCGGCACCCAGAACCTGCGTTTCCACCAGGCGCTGTGCGAGCTCGCCGGCAGCCCCCGGGTCGTCGACATGATGCGAGGCATCCTGGCCGAGCTGCGGCTGGTCTTCCACGTGATGGGCGATCCCCGGCGCTTCCACGAGCCCTACATCAAGCGCAACCAGGAGATCCTGACCGCGCTGGCCGAACAGGGCCGGGAACGCGCCGAGCAGATGCTGGCCCAGTACCTGGACGACGCCGAGCAGCAGCTCACGCAGGCTTATCTGTGACGCGTCGCAGCTGCTCGGCCATCTCCACGTGCTCGCCGGTGAGCAGCGCGCTGGCCGTCATCAGGTCCACGGTCAGCGGCCGGTCCTCGGTCTCCGTCGGCAGGATGCGCACCGCGTTGTCGAACGCCGCGCGCAGCTCGACGCTGTTGTTCGGGCTCAGCTGACGCATCCGCAGCACCCGGACCGCCGCGATCAGCTCGCACGCCAGCACGATCACGAAGTGCGGCACCACCTCGCCGGTCATCCGCGCCGACTGGGCCGAGAAGCTGGCGTGCTCCTCGACGCCGCGGGACAGCGTGGCGTGGCCGAGCACCGCCGGCATGGCCATGGACCGGAAGCTGGCCAGCGAGGCCGCCGCGGTGTACTCGATCACCATCAGGCCGGAGCTGCCGCTCGCCTCGTCCGCCGCGAACGGCCGCAGGCCCGTGTAGTTCGGCTCGCACAGCATGGCCAGCCGGCTCACGCACAGCTGCGCCGTCTGCAACGCCGACAGCCGGGCCTTGTCCAGGGCGAGGCTGAGCGTGATGCTGTGGAATCCGCCGTGGTGGAAGACGTCGCCGTCGAGCACCGACACCAGCGGGTTCTCCGCGCCGGCGTTGATCTCGATGCTGAGCACCTGCTCCAGCGCCGACAGGCCGTCCACCGCCTCGCCGTGCACCTGCGGGAAACACCGCAGCCCGAACGGGTCCTGCACACGGGCCGGCGTGTGCGTGATCTCGCCGAGCAGGTCTCGGATGCGCCGCGCCACCAGCTGGCTGCCATGGTGCGGCCGCGACTGGTGCACCACCTCCGAGAACGGCTCGGGCGAGCCGTCCACCGCGAGCAGCGACAGCGCCGCCGTCGTGCACGTCTGGTCCAGCAGGGCCGACAGCTGGCCCTGCGCCAGCACCGACTGGCCGATCGTCAGGGCGTTGCTGCTCAGGAAGGCCAACGCGTCCGAGGTGGCGAAGTCGATCGGCGGCAACGGGTGCGGGCCCATCCACGGCTGCTCGCCGAGCAGGGTCAACGCCAGTTCCGCCAACGCCGTCAGGTCGCCCGTGCCGATCGCGCCAATCGAGTGCACTTGCGGGTGGCAGCCCGCGTTGAGGGCCAGCGCCAGCGAGTCGACGACGTGCTCGGACACCCCGGAGTGGCCGGCGAGGATCTGGTTGGCGCGGACGACCATCATCGCCCTCGCCTCCGTCTCCGGGATCAGCGGTCCCGTGCCGCCCGCGTGGCTGCGCAGCAGGCGTCGCCCGAAGGCGGCCACTTCCTGCGCCTCCACGCTGACCATGCGGTTGGCGCCCACTCCCGTGGTCCGGCCGTAGACCGGACGCCGGCCCGTGACCTCCTGGGCCAGGTCCGCCGCCCGCCGCACCCACTCCCGTGCTGTCGGGTCGATGCTCACCGGCTCGCCGCGGACGGCGACCGCGATCACCTCCGCACACGTCAACGACTTCCCGTCGAGCACAACTGCCACGCCCGAAGGTTAACTCCTCAACAACCACAGTCCAGCGCCGTGAGCGGATCCGGTTTCCCCAGCTCGTCGCCCGCGTCCGTGCGCCGTTGCATCCCAGTCCCCAGTAGTAGGCCACCACCGGCGCCGCCGGATCCAGCTCGGCGCCTCCGTATCATCGTCCAATGGCGCTGAGCGACTCGGATTGGACTTCCCTCGGCGGAGATGGCACCTACCACTATTCTGCGACGGCACTCGTGGTTTTCTGGCCTGAGTCCGAACACGAGAACCTGATCGCCCGGTGGCCGGGCCTGACCAGCAGGGTTGGCACGACCTGGGATGAACACCGGCGGCGGGTCGAGCAGGAGTGCGCGCTGATCTCGGACGACGGCTACACGGTCAAGCAGACACCCGGCGACATCCCCGGCCTTGAGGCGTTCCTCCGCGACAAGGACGTCAAGAAGCCGCAAGCCTCCGATCTGGAGGGCTATCCGGACCTGCGTACACAGCCCGACCTGACGCCTTGGCCACCGGCCAGGACCGCGGCCTGCTGGTGCGGCTCTGGACGCAAGTACAAGCAGTGCTGCCGCCCACACGGCCTCGGCTCCCTCGACTGACCTCAACCAGCACGAGGCAAGCCCCGTAACAGCGCCTCACCCAGACACCGGCCCAACAGCGGGGGTGCAGGGGGGCGAAGCCCCTCCTGCCTAGGGGCGTGGGGCGAGAGCCCCACAAATGACAACGAGCGATGTTGGCCGCGCTTTCTGCGGCCACACATCGCCCAATCGCCCGTGCGCCCGAAGGGATTCGAACCCCTAACCTTCTGATCCGTAGTCAGATGCTCTATCCGTTGAGCTACGGGCGCTTGTTCAGTTGTCATCCTAGCAGAGCAGGATGTTGCGGAGGCTCCGGGATTTGAACCCGGGATGGGGGTGAACCCAAACCGCATTAGCAGTGCGGCGCCATAGACCAGACTAGGCGAAGCCTCCCCGGAGCCCTCGGCTACCGTCGATAAGACTACACACTCCGCCCGCAGGCTCCAAAACGGGGGGTCAGAGGGGGTGTGACCTGCGGGTACGGCCTGATGGGTGTGGCGGGGGCCACGTGCTGTGGGTGGTGGACGCCTCCGGCGCCCGGTCACTAGCGTGAGCGGGTCCACATCGACGTGGCCGGGGAGTGACAATGGACAAGGTGCGGCCGTCCGCGGCGGACGCGGTCAGTGATCTGCCTGCGGGGGCGACCCTCGCCGTGGGGGGATTCGGGTTGTGCGGGATTCCGAGCGATCTGATCGGAGCGGTGCACGACCTGGGGGTTGACGACCTGAGGGTGGTGTCGAACAACTGCGGCGTTGACGACTGGGGTCTGGGTGTCCTGCTGCACGACCGGCGGATCTCCCGGATGACGTCCTCGTACGTGGGCGAGAACAAGGAATTCGCCCGCCAGTACCTCTCCGGCGAGCTGGAGGTGGAGCTGGTCCCGCAGGGCACGCTGGCGGAGCGGCTGCGGGCGGGCGGCTGCGGCATCCCGGCGTTCTTCACGCCGGCGGGCGGCGGCACGCAGATCGCGGAGGGTGGCCTGCCCTGGCGGTACGCGCCGGACGGCGGGGTGGCGGTGGCGTCGCCGCCGAAGGAGACCCGGGTCTTCGACAGCCGCGAGTACGTGCTGGAGGAGGCCATCACCACGGACTTCGCGTTGGTCCGGGCGGCGAAGGGCGACCGGCACGGGAACCTGGTGTTCACCAAGTCGGCGATGAACTTCAACCCGCTGTGCGCGATGGCCGGCCGGGTGACGGTGGCCGAGGTGGAGGAGCTGGTGGAGCCGGGCGAGCTGGACCCGGAGCACGTGCACCTGCCGGGCATTTTCGTGCAGCGGGTGGTGCTGGTGACCAACAGCGACAAGCGCATCGAGCGCCGGACCGTGAGGGAGGCCCAGTGATGGGGTGGAGCAGGCAGGAGATCGCCGCCCGGGCCGCGCGGGAGCTCGAGGACGGCCAGTACGTGAACCTGGGCATCGGCCTGCCGACGCTGGTGCCGAACTACCTGCCCGAGGGCGTCACGGTGGTGCTGCACAGCGAGAACGGCATTCTGGGCACCGGCCCGTACCCGACGGACGACGCGGTGGACCCGGATCTGATCAACGCGGGCAAGGAGACGGTGACGACGCTGCCGGGCGCGGCCTTCTTCGACTCGGCGCTGTCGTTCGGCATGATCCGCGGCGGCCACATCGACACGGCGATCCTGGGCGCCATGCAGGTGTCGGCGTCGGGCGACCTCGCCAACTGGGCCATCCCGGGCAAGCTGATCAAGGGCATGGGCGGCGCGATGGACCTGGTGCACGGGGCCCGTCGGGTGATCGTGATCATGGAGCACACCGCCAAGGACGGCTCGCCGAAGATCCTCAAGGAGTGCTCGCTGCCGTTCACCGGCCGCGGCGTGGTCCAGCGGATCATCACCGACCTGGCCGTGCTGGACGTCACACCGGACGGCCTGCGGCTGGTGGAGCTGGCGCCGGGCGTGTCGGTGGACGACGTCCGGTCGGCCACCGAGCCGGAGATCTCGGTGGCCGCCGGGGTCGCCTGATCAGCGCAGGTGTGAGTCGAACCAGTTGAGGGTGCGCTGCCACGCTTCGGCACTGGCCTTCGGGTCGGTGTCGAAGCGGTGGTTGGCCTGCGCCACCCGGACCACGTCGGTGGCCACGTCGGCCGACGCCGCGGCGTCGCGCAGTTTGTCGACCTCCTCGGCGGTGATGTGTTCGTCCTGCTCGCCGTAGAGGCCGAGCCAGGGGCAGCTCAGCTCGTGCGCGACCTCGACCAGCGAGGGCAATCCGTCCGACAGCGGCGTGAGAATGCCGCGGCCGGACACGCTGACCGCCGCGCCGATGGCGCGCCTGGTCGCCACGATCAGGGCGGCGGCGCCACCCAGGTCGAAGCCGATGACACCGGTCCGGTCGGGGGTGATGCCCCGTTCGGCGAGCCACACACAGGCGACGTCGATGTCCGCGAGCACGGATTCGACGCCCAGCCGCGGCAGCTGGTCGTCGCCCAGCTGGTCGGCTTCCGGGTAGAGGTGCGGCGCCACCACGAGCCAGCCCTCGGACGCCAGCGATCCGGCCAGCAGCCGGACCGTGTCGGTGACCCCGCGGGCTTCGTGCAGCAGCACCAGACCGCCCCGCGCTGCACCGTCGGGTTCCGCGGCTGTCA
This sequence comes from Kutzneria sp. NPDC052558, assembly GCF_044547355.1. Classification (NCBI taxonomy): domain Bacteria; kingdom Bacillati; phylum Actinomycetota; class Actinomycetes; order Pseudonocardiales; family Pseudonocardiaceae; genus Kutzneria; species Kutzneria sp. NPDC052558. The sequence continues at coordinate 268,669 of NZ_JBIUAG010000003.1, read as the reverse complement.
CGCGCAGCTCACGGCCGTCGGTCAACGGCAGGTTCTCGGTCCTGGTTTCCGTCATCTCACCACCCAATCACGCCGGGGTGAACTCCAGTCAACGCGACCGGCCCCCTGGCCCACCGAGTGTTGCCTACCCGTTGTGATCCACGTCTAAACGCCGCGGGGCCGCCGCATCACGTGCACCAGGGCGGGCGGCACGTTGCCCCAGATGGTCCGGGTGAGCACGACTTCCTCGAAGCAGCGCCGAAATCCGGCCAGCTGTCGCTTGGACGGGCCGGCCCAGCGGGTCCAGGTGTAGGTGAACTGGGTGAAGGCGCCGGCCGGGTCCATGGCCGCCGCGACGGCGTCGGTGAGGCTGCCTCGGTATGCCGCCCACGGCAGTCCGCTGATCACCACTTCGGCCCGGATTGCCCGTTCCGCCAACAGTTCCGGCAGTCGCTCGGCGTCGGCGACGATGACTTCCACGTCGGGGAAGCGTGTGGCCAGCACGTCGGCCAGGCGCGGGTTGAGTTCCACGGCGAGGTGCCGGCCGCGGCCGTCCAGCCGGGACTGGATCACCTCGGTGAACGCGCCGGTGCCGGGGCCGAGTTCGACGACAATCGGCTCGCCCCGTTCGGGAATCGGCGCCACCATCTGCTCGGTCAGCGCCTTGGAGCTGGGGATCGCCGACGCGGTGGTGAGCGGGGAGCGGACGAACTCCCGGAAGAAGACTCCTGTGTTGCTCACGGCGCGGCCCCAGTCAGTCGGCGGTCGGTGCGGCGCACACCGTACGGACCGAGCGCTAACAGGAAGCAAACTGCGGTGAGTGGGATCAGGTCGAGACTGCACACGGCCAGCGCGGCGCCGATGGCCAGCAGCACCGGGCTCCACCATCCGAGTTCACGCCGGTTGAGCAGGGCCAGCGCGATCAGGCACGCGTAGAACAGCGCCGGGCCGACCACGTAGACGCCGGGCAGCAGGCCGGGCACCGACTCGACCTGGTCGTACAGCGCGGTCATTCCGGCCTGGTCGCCGGCGAGCGCGCCCACCACGATGTCGATCACCGCCTGGGCGACCGCCGCGGTCGCCCCGAGCAGGCCGATCGCCGCCACCACCGGCGCGGCGCCCTCGCGGTCGCCGAGCGTCAGCAGCACCGGCACGAACAGCACGAACCCGGCCAGGAACAGCAGGTGGGACACCGTCCAGGCGACGCCCGGCCCCTGATCGGTGAGCAACCGCACCACGCCGTAGCCGCCGAGCAGCAGCGGCGCGGCGACAAACGCCATGTCCCGTACCTTGACCATGCTTCGAGCCTGCGCCGTGGCCCAGGCTCGAAGCATCAGGGTTCGACCCTGGCGTTGCCCTGGTTCAGCTGGTCCGACGTCGCCGGGACAGCAGCACCAGCGTGAGGCCGATGACCAGCGCGCCGATGGCCGCCCCGGTCAGGGTCGCCACGTCGGCGGCGCCGGTGTTGGCCAGCACCGGCGAGGCCTGCGGGGCCGGCGTCGTCGGGGCCGTGGGCGTCGTCGGGGACGGGTCCGGCTGGTCCTGGCCCGGCGCCACGGCGATGTCCGCTCCGGGGTTGTCGCCCTCGAAGAGGGTCCACGGCTGGCTGTCGACCAGCTTCCACGGGCCGACCAGGCCGATGTCGTACAGGCCGGCGGGCACACCGGTGAACTTGTACTTGCCGGCGGCGTCGGTGACCGTGCTGGCGACGATCTTCTTCACGATGTGGTCGGTCAGGTAGATCTTGACGCCGGCGACCGCGGTCTTGTCGTGCAGCAGCGTGCCCTCGACCGACGCCACCGCGCCGGTCACCCGCGCGAGCACCATTTCCGCGTGCACGCCCTCCGGGTACGCGGGGAACTGGCCGAAGTCGCAGGACAGGTCGGTGTAGCCGTAGCGGTGCGCCTCGGCGGGCACCGGCGACGTCACGTCGACCGTCACCGTCCCGTGCGCGAGCACCGTGACCCCGCGTTGGCCGATGGCGAGGTCGCCCCAGCCGCTCAGGTCACCGCCCATCGCGTGCGACTCACCGCTGCGGTCGCAGGCCGCCGTGATGCCAGCCAGGTTGTAGTCGCCGCTGTTGGTCAGCGTCACCGTCACGTGGGCGGTGTCGCCGACCGCATAGGTGTCGGCGTTCAGCTTCACCGACGCCTTGAGGGTGTCGGCGACAGGTCGCCGACCCTGCACCGTGACTTCCAGCGCCTTGTCGTCGACCTGCCACTGCGCGGCCGGCAGCACATAGCCCTGTGTGGCCCCGAAGCTCGCCGTGTACGGGCCGGACGGGATGTCCTTGAACGCGAACTTGCCGTCGGCGTCGGTCTGCGCGGCCGGCAGCGTCTTGCTCGGCACGCCACCGGTGATCGTGACCTGGACGCCGGACAGGCCCTCGCCCTTGTCGAACTTGCCGTTGCCGTTGACGTCGCCGTACAGCGTGCCGTGGATGCTGCCGGTGGTCGGCGTGACGGTGGCCGCGTCATCGGCCCGGAACGTGCTGTCCACCGGCTCGTAGACGCGCACGATGGCCCAGCCCTTGATCGGCTTGCTGGGGTCGATGACGGAGCCGGTGAACGTCCGGACCTCGGTGGCGCCCGGGGCCATGGCCACGCCGGGCCCGTTGAGCCAGATGCTCTGCCAGTCCTTGATGTCCCACTTGAGGTTGTCCGACCCGGCGACCAGTCGCACCGCGGGCACCAGGGCCTCGCCGGTGTTGGTGATCTTGATCGAGCCGGTGACCGTGTCGCCCGAGTGGTACGACGGGTGGTCGAACTTGATCGACACGTCGAACTTCGGCGTGGGCTGGTCGGTGTGCTGCTGAACGCTCGACCCGTCGCCGGTCGGCGTCTCGTCGGCCGCCGCGACACCGCTCAGTGCCGTGGTCAGCGCAATGGTCAGCGCACCGGATCCGACCGCGATCCGGCGCAGCAGGGTGTGCGTCAAGAGAAGAACCCCTCCCCTGGTTCGGTCACCCGGCACAAGCCGGGTCTATCGCCAGGATCGGCGGTTACCGCTCGTCGCGTTACACAATCGACGGAACGGACCTCAGAATCGCCCATTGCCCGAGCTCGCGGCGCAGCTCCGGATCCCACACCCAGTCGGCCAACCTTGTCGCCGCGTCAACCAGACGCTTATCCCCGTGCCGCAACGGTTCCCGCACCGCGATCTCGGCCAGGCAGGCCCTCGCGACCTCGTCCGCCGACGGCAACACCGAGGCGAGGTCCTCGAATTCGTCCGGAAACCAGTCAGCGACCGTCGACACCAGACCCGCCGTCGCACGGGCCTCTTCAGCCGCTGTCACCAGTTGCAGCTCACGGCTTCGGGTCATGGCCCACCGGTACAGCCCGACCCATTCCGCTCGCCGTCTCTGGCCGTGGGCCCAGGTCGAGCCGCGGGCATGGGACCAGATCCCCGTCAGCTCCGATTCGTGGCCTCTGCCCAGCCAGCGGTCCCGCTCCGCCTCGCTCATCTCCAGCAGGGCCCGCATCCGTTCCTTGCTCACCGACTTCGGCCGCGCGGCCCGGTTGGACGTGATTTTGAGGACCCGCCCGATTTCCTCGTCCGCATCGACCCACACGGAGGTCTCGGACTCGCGTTGCCAGTACTCCCGCACGTATGGCGGTCCGTCATCCACCTCGACCAACTCAACCCCGCGCCGCGTCAGCTCGCCCTTCAACGCCTCGAAACTCAACGCCTTCCGGTACTTCCGCCCGTACCTCTCGACCACCGCGGCACCGACTGTGCTGCGCCGATCCCGGGCTCGCCCGTACCCCAACCGATGCGTCTGCACCGAGAAGTGCGTCCCCCACCAGCCTCGCCCCCTCGACCGCGGCTCGTAGAAGAACTCCACCAGGCCGTAGTCGCGCCACATCCCGCTGCCGTTGCGGTTCTCCCAGTGTCGGCCCAGCACCTTGGCCACCGCGTCCACCGGCGTCCCGTGGTCGACGCCGAGCACCTCCCCGGACTCCACCACATCCCCGAAAAACCCCAAATCACCCACACCGCAACCCTATCCTCGCCCGCCAACCAGTTTACGACAACAACGGAAACTTCTCACCCCGTTCACCCAACACCTCGCGCTCACTTTCCGTCAATTCCCGCCGCCCAGTCCCCACCACCAGAAATTCCTGATCACTCCACCCCAACTCCTCCGACGGCTCTTCCCCCAACAACTCCACAAACACCGGCCTCACCACCCCCAACGCCGCCTCCGTAGTCCACGGCTCCCTCCCCAACGTGATCGCCACATCCACCCCGTGCGCCGCCACCGCAATCACCCGCGTCGCCACCCAATCCCCCAACCGCATTGCCCCCTTCCCCCGCACCTCCACAACCCTCCCCAGGTCATCACCCTCGAACAACCCCACAGCTTCCCTCGCAACCCTCTCAAACCACCCCACCGCCGACTCCCTCGCCAACACTTCCCCAGCCAACTCCCGCGTCCTATCCACATTCCCCTGCCGATACTCCACCGTCCCCCGCTCCGCCCGCCGATAGTAATCGGCCGCACTCACCAAATTCGCCCTCTCCTCGCCATGCGGCAGCCTCCCCTTCAATCGAACACTATCCCCCATATGCACCACCAACTCCCCCAAATCCCACGGCGGACAATTAGTCAACACCCCAAATTCCGTCACCTCTCCGAGGACGCCAAGCAACGCCCCGCACTCTTCCTTCAAGGCCCCCACTACATCAGTCATACCCCCAAACTAATGCCACCGAGGCCAAACGAGCCAGGATCCCAGTGCAGGGCGAGCGCAGCGAAGCCCCCGAGTGCAATGGCAAGCGCCAGCGAACCGAGCCGAAGGGGGGTGCAGGGGGGCGAAGCCCCACCTGCCTCGGGGCGTGGGGCGAGAGCCCCACAAAACACCTGGAACGCCCCAGCGAGGCGCCAAAGGCGCCGAGCAAGGCACACCGACGAGCGGAAGCGGATGCGATCCCCCCGGACCCTTGCGGGTCTTCCGCTTTCAAGCTGGACGAGGCTCAGCACACCGTGCTCGTCTGTCGCTTAGCTGGACAGATGCACCGTAGCAACGAGCGCAGGTCATCGAAGGTGTGATCATGCCCGCGCGTCGCGAGCCACCGTCACCCGTGAGGCACCCTCACACTTTCACGACGGTCACGAGGTGACCGCACAGCATCGCGATGTCGTCCGGGTCGGAGGTGAGGATGGTCGTCGGCCCGCGAGCAGCAAGTGCTGTGGCGGCCAGCATCGCGTCGATGGCGTACTTGTGGCCATGGTATCCGGCGCGCTCCAGGAGAACGCCCGCTTGCTTGGCTATTTCGGCCGTAACCGGCTCGACAGTCAAGCGAGAGGTCACCCAGTCGAACGCGGCTCGGTTGATCCGGGGGTGGATCACCTCAACCAGGGTCGCGGCGCTGGTGATCACCCGCTCGTCCGCGGCACGTGCCGCGGCCAGCCAGGCTGTCAGCTCACGGTCGCGAAGCACCGCCTTGGCAAGCCCTTCGCTGTCCAACACCAGGGTCATGTGGCACCAGCGCCGCGCTGCTTGTCGCGCAGCTGCGCGAGCTGCTGACGTTTGACCTCGATCTCCTCCGCGGTGACGGGCCCATGCTCGGCCTCAGCCGCAGCTATGAGCTCATCGAGGTTGTCGCGTTCGATCTGCCGCTGGACCGCCGCCTCGATGTAGGCGGACACACCTCGCGGACCGACCCTCCCTCGGACAGCACCGATCGTCCCGCTGTGCATCGACACCGAGACAACAGTGGTGGCGCCTTCGCCCGGGACCTGCTCGTCCGCCATGACCCCACATTAACAAAACTTCTAACAATCAGCCCTGGCGCAGGCGCACCGAAGCCCCCCGAGTGCAATGGCGAGCGCCAGCGAGCCGAGCCGAAGGGGGGTGCAGGGGGGCGAAGCCCCTCCTGCCTTGGGGTGTGGGGCGAGAGCCCCACAAAACACCTGGAGCGCCCCAGCGAGGCGCCAAAGGCGCCGAGCAAGGCACACCGACGAGCGGAAGCGGAGGGATTTGAACCCCCGGACGGTTGCCCGTCTTCCGCTTTCAAGGCGGATGCATTCGGCCGCTCTGCCACGCTTCCCTGGGGTGTCAGGGTAGCCGGTCAGTCGTCGGGGGTCTCGGCCAGCATGGCGCCGATGCGTTCGAAGACCTTGGCCAGGGTGGCCTGTTGGGTCTCGGTGGTGAGGTCGATCATGTGGCGGCGGACGCCGGCGACGTGGGTGGGGGCGGCTTCGCGGAGTTTGGCCATGCCGGTGTCGGTGAGTCCGGCGTAGACGCCGCGGCCGTCGCTGGAGCAGTTGTCGCGTTCGACGAGGCCGGCGCGTTCCATGCGGGCGATCTGGTGGGAGACGCGGCTCTTGGAGGAGGCGACTTCGGCGGCGAGCACGCTCATGCGCATGCGGTGGTCGGGGCGTTCGGCCAGGCGGACGAGCACCTCGTAGTCGGCGAGGGTGATGTCGTGGGCGTCGACGAGCTCGCGGTGCAGTTGGCCTTCCAGCAGGATGCTGGAGACGCGGTAGGCCCGCCAGGCGGCCATTTCGCCGTCGTCGAGCCACTGGGGTTCGCTCACCCGTCAAGGCTAACCGTCACGTCCCGTTCAGTCGCTGAACCCTGGCGTCGTGGCCGGACACGAGGCACACTCCCTCGCCGAACGCCCGAACGGGGAGTCGGGCGCATTCCGGAGGGATCGACATGATCGTTTTGGCTAGACGGCTCGGCGCGCTGGCGGTCACCGCCGCGGCGGCGCTGACGCTGACCGGGGCGCCGGCGCAGGCGTCGCCGGCCCCGATCGACGTGCGCCTGATCGGGTTCAACGACTTCCACGGCAATCTGGAGCCGCCGGCCGGCTCGTCGGGCCGGGTGACGTTGTCGGACGGCACGTCGGTGGTGGCGGGCGGCGCCGCGTACCTGGCGACGCACGTCAAGCAGCTGCGCACGAAGAACACGCTGGTGTTCTCGGCGGGTGACAACGTCGGGGCCTCCCCGCTCGCCTCGGCCTTGTTCCACGACGAGCCGACGATCGACTTCATGAACGACATCGGCGTGAACGCGTCGGCGGTCGGCAACCACGAGCTGGACAAGGGCTACCAGGAGCTGCTGCGCAAGCAGTTCGGCGGCTGCGCCGAGGACACCGGCTGCCAGTTCGACCAGCCGTTCAAGGGCGCCAAGTGGCCGTATCTGGCGGCGAACATGACGTTCGACAACGGGCTGCCGGCGGCGCTGCCGTTCACGGTGGACTTCGCCGGCGGTGTGCCGGTCGGCGTGATCGGCGTGCCGTTGAAGGACCTGCCCAGCGTGACCTCGGCCGACGCGATCAAGGGCCTGAAGTTCGGCGACGAGGTGCAGGCGATCAACTCCTCGGCCGATGTGCTGGACCGGCTGGGCGTGAAGACGATCGTCGTGCTGCTGCACCAGGGTGACAACACCGAGGGCGGCGGCCCGGACGACTGCAAGACTGATCCGGGTCCGGCGCTGGCGATCGCCCAGGCGGCCTCGCCCAAGGTGGACGTGATCTTCTCCGGGCACAGCCACCAGCAGTACAACTGCACGGTCAACGACCCGGCCGGCAACCCGCGGCCGCTGATCCAGGGCGCCTCGTTCGGCCGGCTGCTGTCGGTGGTTGACCTCAAGATCGACCCGAGGACCCGGGACGCGATCCGGAGCAAGACGGTGGCGCACAACGAGGTTGTCACGCGGGACGTCACGCCGGACCCGACCGTGCAGACCCTGGTGACCAAGGCCGTCACGCAGGCGGCCCCGATCGCGAACAAGGCGGTCGGCACGATCACCTCGGACATCGTGGCGGCGCAGCAGCCGTCGGGCGAGTCGCCGCTGGGTGACGTGATCGGCGACGCGCAGCTGGCGGCGACGAAGTCGGCGGGCGCGCAGGTGGCCCTGACGAACCCGGGCGGCATTCGGGCGGACCTGAACTTCAAGTCGGCGACGGCCGGCGTGGCCGACGGCACCGTGACCTACGCGAACGCCTTCACCATCCAGCCGTTCGCGAACATCCTGCAGACGGTGACGTTGACCGGGGCGCAGCTGAAGGCCGTGCTGGAGCAGCAGTGGCAGCCGCAGCCGAACGGCACCGTGTCGACCAAGATGCTCCAGATCTCGTCGAGCCTGCACTACACGTGGTCGGCCTCGGCGCCGATCGGCTCGCGGGTCACGGCGATCACCGTGGACGGCCAGCCGGTGACCCCGGACGCCAGCTACAAGGTGACCGCCAACAACTTCCTGACCGGCGGCGGCGATGGTTTCAGCGTGCTGAAGCAGGGCACGGGCATCGTCGGCGGGGCGATCGATCTGGACGCGTTCACCGCGTACCTGACGGCGCACCAGAATCTGGCGCCGCCGGCCGCGGATCGGGTCACCCGGACCTCTTGACCCTGGGTGACCAGCACAATCAACCGATTCAGGTACCCACAGGGGGTTGTGATCAAGGTCACGTAGGAGCAAGCTCGGAACACGGATGGCCCAGCGGGAACAGGTTCGCGGATCGCCCGGGAAGGGACCAGGTGGTGCTATGGCGGAAGAGCTTCGCTGTGACGGTCGGCGTGTCGGCTGCACCCCCGCGGCCGGACCGGTCGGTGCCTGTCCGGTCGCGATTGCGAGCAGCGCCAGCTAGGTCTCGGGTGCGCACATCCGTTCGCGCACGTCGACGATGTTGAGCCCCACATCGGATGCGTTTCAGGGCGCACCTGGTGAGGTTCCACGCCAACCTCGCGACGACCGCGACCGTCACTTTTCCGGAAGAACCTGGGTGCGGTGGCCTTCGGGGGCACCGCACCCAGGCATGTCCGGGCTCCGCCTATCGTGGACGTCGTCGACGAACGGGAGGAACCGTGCAGTTCAACGACGACGCGGACCTGGACACCTCGCAGGTCCAGGACTACCGGGGATCCGGTGGCGGCGGTGGCGGCGGCTTCGGTTTCCCGCTGGGCGGCCTGGCGCTGGGCGGCGGCGGCATCGGCATCGTCGGGTTGGTGCTGTGGCTGGTGATCAGCCACTTCGCCGGCGGCGGCTCGTCCAACCAGCTGTCCGGACAGCCCAACAACTCCACCATCAACCAGTGCAAGACCGGCGCGCAGGCCAATGCCAGCCAGGACTGCCGGGACGTGGCCCTGGTCAACTCCATCCAGGCCTACTGGGGCGACCAGTTCGCGCGGTCGGGCAAGACCTACCGCAAGGCCACCACCATCTTCTTCACCAACCGGCAGCAGACCGGGTGCGGCACCGGCACCACCGGCATGGGGCCGTTCTACTGCCCCGCCGACCAGCACGTGTACATCGACCTGAGCTTCTTCAAGGAGCTCCAGTCCCGTTTCGGCGCCACCGGCGGCCCGTTCGTCGAGGGCTACGTGCTGGCCCATGAGTACGGACACCACGTGCAGAACCTGCTGGGCACCTCCAAGAACATCGGCAAGGGCAGCGGCGCCACCTCCGGCTCCGTGCGCCTGGAGTTGCAGGCCGACTGCTACGCCGGCGTGTGGGCCAACCACGCCACCAGCACTCCCGCTTCGAACGGCAAGCCGCTCATCACCAACGTGTCGCAGCAGGACATCAGCAACGCCCTGGACACCGCCGCCCGCATCGGCGACGACTTCATCCAGAAGAACCTGGGCAGCGGGCAGGTCAACTCCGGCTCGTTCACCCACGGCACGTCCTCGCAGCGGCAGCACTGGTTCACCACCGGCTACCAGAGCGGAAACCCGGCCTCCTGCGACACCTTCAACACCGACAACCTGGGCTGACGCCGGTTATCCACAGCCTCCGAGTTGTCCACATCTGGATCTTCGCCCGCCCCGCTGCCCGCCCTCCGTCGATAGGCTGGCAGCGGGGGACGCCCCCTAGGGTTGGGCGGGCAATGAGGTTGGGCCGGCAATGAGGCTGGGCCGGCACAAGCATGCCCGCGGTAAGGCGGAGTACGCGCTGTCGGTAACTGCGGCGCACGAAGCACAACCACGCGGCCATCAGCGCAACGCCCGCGGCGGTGGCGGAGAGTCGGCACGCCAAGCCAACCAGCAGCGGGGAGAAGCGCTTCGCCGACCGCGGCATGAACTGCCGGAAACCTACATTCGGTATGTCACCTGCGGGGTTCAGGAGAGAAGGAGGGGGAGGGCTTCGTCTACGCCTTCTACGGTGAGTTTCCAGTGGGGGCGGAAGGTGGCGAAGCGGTCGGCGGTGACGAGCATGCGGAGTTGGACGGCGGGCTGGCCGCGGCGGCTGTCGCGCAGGGTGCCGTCGTCGATGTAGCCGAGGGAGCGGCTGACGCGCAGCGAGGGCTCGTTGTCGACGTAGGCGGAGGTGCGGGCCTGCACGGCGCCGAGGTGGTCGAAGGCGAAGCCGAGGACGGCGGCGCGCATCTCGGTGCCGTAGCCGTGGCCCTGGAAATCACGGCCGAGCCAGGAGCCGGTGCTGACCTCGCGGGTGACGGCGAAGTTCTGGGCCGACATGCCCTGCTCGCCGATCACCTTGCCGTCCAGGCGAACCAGGAAGTGCAGGTGCCAGTTGTCGGGCCGGGTCTTGACCCGCTCGGACCAGTAGTACCGGAGGTTCGAGATGCCCAGCTCCGAGTCGGGAACATCGGTCCACGGCACGGAGAACGGCATGTACTCGGGCGGATGGACGCCGGCGCGGGCGACCTCGATGAGCTGGTAGAGGCCGTAGTCGTCGTCGGGGCGCAGTTCGAGTCGCTGTGTGCGTAGCACCAGGTTCCGCAGTGGCCAAGGCTCCATGACGTGATGGTGCCCGCGAGGCGTCGGCGCGGCCACCGGATTACGGTCGGGCCATGCACGCGATCACGATCAGGCAGCCGGGCGGCCCGGAAGTGCTCGAATGGGCGGAGACGCCGGATCCCACGCCACGGCCGGGCGAGGTGTTGCTGGAGGTCGCCGCGACGGCGGTGAATCGGGCGGATTTGTTGCAGAGTCAGGGTTTCTACCCACCACCGAAGGGCTCATCGGAGATTCTGGGCCTGGAGTGCTCCGGCACGATCACGGCGCTGGGCGATGGCGTCACGGGCTGGCGAGTGGGCGACGAGGTGTGTGCGCTGTTGGCCGGCGGCGGTTACGCGGAAAAGGTGGCGGTGCCGGCGCCGCAGCTGCTGCCGGTGCCGAAGGGTGTGAGCCTGGTCGACGCGGCGGCCCTGCCGGAAGTGGTGTGCACGGTGTGGTCGACGGTGGTGCAGATGGCGGGCCTGACCGAGGGTGACGTGCTCCTCGTGCACGGCGGGGCGGGCGGGATCGGCACGTGTGCGATCCAGATCGGCAAGGCGCTCGGCGCGACGGTGGCAGTGACGGCAGGCTCCGATGAGCGGCTGGCCAAGTGCCGGGAGCTGGGCGCCGACATCACGATCAACTACAAGTCCCAGGACTTCGTCGAGGAGGTCCGCAAGGCGACCGACGGACACGGGGCGGACGTGGTGCTGGACAACATGGGCGCCTCCTACCTGGCCCGCAACATCGCCGTGTTGGCGATGGACGGCCGAGTGGTCAACATCGGCATGCAGGGCGGGGTGAAGGGCGAGTTGGCCATCAACGACCTGATGGCCAAGCGTGGCGGCGTGCTGTCGGCCGGCCTGCGGCACCGCCCGATCACTGGCAAGGGCAGCAAGGAAGAGATCGTCGCGGACGTCCGGACCCGGCTGTGGCCGCTGGTGGAGGCCGGTCAGGTCCAGCCGATCATCGGCCACACGCTGCCGATGGCCCAGGCAGCGCAGGCGCACCGCGCGCTGGAGGCTTCGGAGGCGTTCGGCAAGATCCTGCTCACGGCGTGAGCAACGCGTACCCGATGCTCTGCTCGGTGCGGAAGCGCAGCGCGAACTCCTGCCGCCAGCGGTCCATCACGGTCAGCTCGCCGGGCCGTCCGATGTCGTCGAGCAGCACGGCGGCCCCGGGCGCGAGCACGCCGCGGAAGACGGGCATGGCCGGGTAGCGGATCAGGTCGTCACCGGACGGGCCGTCGACCAGCAGCAGGTCGACGAGCCCGAACCGGTCGACGTACTCGGACACCTCGTCGTGCACGGTCTCGGGCGCGTACCAGCCGGCCTGGCCGATGGCGGCGGGGTGCGGCATCAGGGGCACATGCACGACTCGGGCCACGTGTCCGAGGCCCTCGCGGCGCAGCTGGCTGGCGACGAAGGCGGCCTGCCGCTCGTCGTGCTCCAGCGACAGCAGGTGCCCGAAGCCACGGCGATTCAGCAGCCGGGCGATGAGCACTGAGGCGGCCCCGCAGCCGCATTCGACCAGCACGCTACGGGCCCCGAGCAGCACCTCGTCGAGCAGCACGGTGAGACCGGCCGGCCGCAGGTCCTGGCGGGTGAACGGCAGGTACTCGGTCATCAGCGGCGCAAGCCGGATCCAGGCCGACACGTCGGCCAGCTCGCGGCTATCCAATGTCGGCCAGCGCGCGGATCAGCTGGTCGACCTCCATCTGGTTGGTGTAGTGCGCCAACCCGATGCGCACCGCACCGCCGATCTCGCCGACGCCGAGCACGGAGAACACGCCGTTCTGGCCGGGGTCGGCGAAGGCGCACACGCCCCGTTCGGCCAGGTGCTCGACCGCTTCGACGGCCTTCACGCCGGTCACGGTGAAGGCCAGCGAGGGCACGCGGCGCATGGCGTCGCCGATGACCATGGCGTTGCGGGACCAGCGCAGTTCGTTGATCAGATGCGCGAGCAGCCCGGCCTGGTACGACTTCACCGAGCCCAGGGAGCTCGTCAGCCGTTCCCGGCGCGGCCCGACGGCGGCGTCGTCCAGGGCGGCCAGGTAGTCCACGGAGGCGACGAGCCCGGCCAGCAGCGGGTAGGGGTGCGGTCCCAACTCCAGCCGCTCCGGCCCGCGGGCCCCGGCCTCCAGCGCCACCGACGGCAACCGGTCCAGCAGCTTGGCGTCCCGGAACACCAGGGCCCCGACCGGCGGCCCGCCCCAGGCGTTGGCCGACACGACCAGGACGTCCGCGCCCATGGCCACGATGTCCAGCGGCATGAACGGGGCGGCCGAGGAGGCGTCCACGACCACGAGCGCGCCGGCGTTGTGCGCGGTCTCGGCGATCTTGCCCAGGTCGGGCCGGGTGCCGACCGCGCCGGAGGCGGCGGTGATGGCGACCACCTTGGTCCGGGCCGAGACCAGTTCGTCGTACTGCCAGGCCGGCAGTTCACACGTCTCGATGTCGATCTCGGCCCAGCGCACGGTCCCGCCGGAGCGCTGCGCGGCCCGCTGCCAGGGCGAGACGTTGGCCGGGTGGTCCAAACGGGACACCACGACCTCGTCACCCAACAACCACCCGTCGCCGAGGGCGTCGGCCAGCCGTTGCAGCAACACCGCGGAACTGGGTCCCAGCACCACCCCGGCCGGGTCGGCCCCGACGAGGTCGGCGACGGCGCGACGGGCCGCGTCCACGATCGCCTCGGCCCGCTGGGACGCGGGAAAGATGCCGCCAGGCCCGGAGACCGGGGCTCGCAGGGCGGTGGAGACGGCGGTCGCGACCTGCTCGGGCACCTGCATGCCGGCCGGCGAGTCGAGGTGCACCCAGCCGTCGCCGAGAGCGGGGAAGAGCCCACGGACCCGAGCGACGTCGAACGCCATGGCACACACCGTAGGCGAGCACGCAGCGAAGCGGCACTCCCGGGTGCCAGGATGGTGGCATGACAGCACCCAACGACAACGAGGCAGGCGGACCCCAGCACATCGTGGTGGTGGGCCCGGACGGAGCCCAGCTCGGCTCCGCGCGGGTGCCGTCGGCCGAGGAGGCGGAGGCCGGCAAGGACGTGAGCGGACTTGTCGAGCAGCCGGCCAAGGTGATGCGGATCGGCACGATGATCAAGCAACTGCTCGAGGAGGTGCGGGCCGCGCCCCTGGACGACGCCTCCCGCAACCGGTTGCGGGAGATCCACAAGGCGTCCATCACGGAACTGGAGGACGGCCTCGCCCCGGAGCTTCGGGACGAGCTGGAACGGCTGTCGCTGCCGTTCACCGACGACTCCACCCCGTCCGACGCCGAGCTGCGGATCGCTCAGGCCCAGCTGGTCGGCTGGCTGGAGGGCCTGTTCCACGGCATCCAGACCGCCCTGTTCGCGCAGCAGATGGCGGCCCGGGTCCAGCTGGAGCAGATGCGCGGCCGCGCGCTGCCGCCGGGCATGACCGCCGGTGACGCCGAGGCGCCGCACATCCGGGGCGGCGGCCAATACCTGTAGTGACGGTGGTCCGGCGTCGTCACCCGAGGAGTGCCCGCCCAGGCGTAACACCACGGAATGACGCCGGTACCCTCGTTCCTCGTGCATCCCTCAAGCACCATCGACCGCCCCGTGGAGCCGCTGGCGTCCTCCACCCGCAGTTGGTCGCGCGCCTTCGCGGACATCCGCACGGGCCTGGCGAACCGGCAGCTGTGGGCCCACCTGGGCTGGCAGGACATCAAGCAGCGCTACCGCCGCTCGGTGCTGGGCCCGCTGTGGATCACCATCGGCATGGGCGTCACCGCGCTGGGCATCGGCCTGTTGTACGGCCTGTTGTTCCACAACGACCCGCGGACGTTCCTGCCCTACGTCACGGTCGGCTTCATCGTCTGGAACTTCATCAGCGGCTCGCTGCTGGAGGGCATGGACACCTTCATCGCCAACGAGGGCCTGATCAAGCACCTGCCGGCCCCGCTGTCGGTGTACGTGCTGCGCACGATCTGGCGGCAGACCCTGATGCTGCTGCACAACCTCGTGGTCTACGTGATCGTGACGGGCATCTTCTTCTTCAGCGTCGACCACCCGTACCGGATGTCCGACAACGGCACCGGCACGCTGCACCCGGGCCTGAGCTGGACGATCCTGCTGGCCGTGCCGGGCTTCGTGCTGATCGCGGCCAACGGCGCCTGGGTGTCGATGCTGCTGGGCATCATCAGCACCCGCTACCGGGACATCCCGCAGGTGATCAACGCGATCATCCAGCTGCTGTTCTACGGCACGCCGATCGTCTGGTCGATCGACACGCTCGGCGACCACGCCGACGCGGCCCGGGTGGTGCTGGAGTGGAACCCGCTCTACCACCTGGTCCAGGTGATGCGGGCGCCGCTGGTCGGCCAGGTGATCGAGCCGCTGAGCTGGGTCGTCTGCGTCGGAATGGCCATCGTGGGCTGGGCCTTGGCCCTGCTGGCGATGAAGAACTACCGTGCCCGCATCTCCTACTGGGTGTGAGTGAGGCTTCCAACATGGTCAGCATCGAGGTCTGGAACGCCTCCGTCGACTTCCCCATCTTCGACGCCAAGACGCGGTCGTTGAAGAAGGCCGTGCTCGGCAAGGCCGGCGGCCGCATCGGCACCGAGAACAGGGTCCCGATCATCGAGGCGCTGCGCGACATCACCCTGTCGCTCAAGCACGGCGACCGGGTCGGCCTGGTCGGCCACAACGGCGCCGGCAAGTCCACGCTGCTGCGCATGCTCGCCGGCATCTACGAGCCGACGCGGGGCTCCGCGCAGATCAACGGCCGGGTGGCCCCGGTGTTCGACCTGGGCGTGGGCATGGACCCGGAGCTCTCGGGCTTCGAGAACATCATCATCCGCGGTCTGTTCCTGGGCATGACCCGCAAGCAGATGGAACAGCGGATGGACGACATCGCCGACTTCTCGGAGCTCGGCAACTACCTGTCGATGCCGATCCGCACCTACTCCACGGGTATGCGGGTCCGGCTGGCGCTGGGCGTGGTCACGTCCATCGACCCGGAGATCCTGATCCTGGACGAGGGCATCGGCGCGGTCGACGCGGCCTTCCTGGACAAGGCCCGGGACCGGCTCAACGACCTGGTCAAGCGGTCCGGCCTGCTGGTGTTCGCCTCGCACTCGGACGAGTTCCTGATGGAGCTGTGCAACTCGGCGATCTGGATGGACCACGGCCAGATGAAGATGCGCGGCGGCCTGCGCGAGGTGCTGACCGCCTACAAGGGCCGGGACCCGTTCGAGCACATGTCCAAGGAGACGCTGGAACGCCTGGGTCTGGCCGGCGATCCGGTGCTGCCCAACGGTGAGTCGGCATGAGCTCGCGGCTGCCCAAGGGCGCGGTCGTCGGGGTCGTCGTCACCCACAATCGGCGTGAGCTGCTGGCCACCTCGCTCAAGGTGATGGCGGCCCAGACCAAGCCGATCGACCACCTGGTGGTGGTGGACAACGATCCCGAGCACCCGGCCAAGGACGTGGTGGAGGCCGCCGGCATCCCCACGACCTACCTGGTGTCGCACCGCAACCTGGGCGGCGCCGGCGGCTTCGCGCTGGGCATGCTGACCGCGCTGTCGCTGGGCGCGGACTGGGTGTGGCTGGCCGACGACGACGGCCGCCCGGCCGACGAGAACGTGCTCCAGATCCTGTTCGAGGAGGCGACCAAGCGCCGCCTGGCGGCGATCTCGCCGGTGGTCGCCGACATCGACGACCCGAACACGCTGGCCTTCCCGCTGCGCCGCGGCCTGACCTGGAAGCGCGGGGCCGACGAGCTGGGCGAGGACTTCCTGCCCGGCATCGCCTCCCTGTTCAACGGCGCGCTGTTCCGGGCCGAGGCGCTGGACGTGGTGGGCGTGCCGGACTACCGGCTGTTCTTCCGGGGCGACGAGGTGGAGATCCACCGGCGGCTGGTCCGCAGCGGCCTGCCGTTCGGCACCAGCCTGCGCACCCAGTACCTGCACCCCAACGGCAGCGCCGAGTTCAAGCCGATGCTGGGCGGCAAGTTCCACGCCCAGGACCCGGAGAACGAGGTCAAGCGGTACTACACCTACCGCAACCGGGGCTACCTGCTGTCCCAGCCGGGGCTGCGCAAGCTCGGGCTGCTGGAGGTGGCCCGCTTCGGCCTGTACTTCCTGACCGTCCGCAAGGACCCCAAGCTTTTCGCGCAGTGGCTCAAGCTCGTCCTGCAGGGACGGCACGAGCGCTTCTACCGCAAGTGAGAGTTCCCGATCAGGGCCCCGGTCACGTCGTGACCGGGGCCTTCGTCGTTTGCGACGGCCGCTGACCTGCGTCTCAAGGTTTCCTCAAGGTCTCGCGAATGGTCCCGTATTAGGGTTTGTCGCAGCACCACCGCTAGCCGTTCCGGTTCCTGGAGGGGAGAACCGGAACGGCTTTTTTGTGCGCCCGGATGCCGCGGCGGCAGACCTTGAGCCCGGGCCGGAGGTTGTCTCAAGGTTTTCCCAAACCCCCGTTCCTAATGTCGTTCCTGCAAGCAGGGGAGCACAACGAGGGGGCACGAGATGACCGGCACGAAGCGGGTCGCCGTTGGGGCGGCGGCAGCGGGGGTCGTGCCGGCTCTCACCGGGGCGTCGGGGGGCGCCCCGTGCATCTTCGCGACACCGCACTGATGGGCGTCGGCGCGCAGAGGGGACGCGCCGACGCCGGACCCGGCCACAACCACGAGAGGGGACTCGCCATGGCACGCCGCACTTTCACTCCTGACCAGGTCACCGACATGCTGGAGCGCTGGCACCGGGGCGCGTCCACCACCGATGTGGCCGCCGCCGTCGGCGTCGACCGCAAGACCGTGAAGAAGTACGCCGACTGCGCGGTGGCCGCCGGCATCCGCCCGGGCGGCGCGCCGCTGACCCCGGCCGACTGGACGGCGCTGATCGCCCGCCGCCACCCGGTGATCGCCGAGCCGCGGCTGCGCCGCACCACCTGGCGCGAGCTGGACGACAACCGCGAGTTCATCGCCGAGCTGCGCACGGCCGGGGTGCCGCAGGAGCGGATCTGGCGCCGGCTGCGCTCGGAGCGGGGCGTGCTGTCCAGCCTGGCCACTCTCAAGCGCTGGGTCGCGGCCAATCTCGTCGAGGCCGTGAGGTAACAAAAGCAACGCCCGCCGCCGATAAGGCGGTAAGGGCGGGAATTGTGTGAGCGGGCTCTACTTGACCGCTCCTCGACCTGCCGGTATCCGTTGGTACAGGCAGGCGAGGGGGGATCGGGTTTGCACTTTCGGCTTCTCGGCCCGGTCTGCGCGGTGTCCGGGGACACCACGGTGGAGTTGAGCGGTCGCAAGCCTCGGGCGCTGGTGGCCCTGCTGGCGGTCAACGCGGGCCACGTGGTGCCCATCGACGTGCTGATCGACGCGTTGTGGGGCGAGGAGCCCCCGGACAGCGCCCGCGCCGGCGTGCACTCCTACGTCTCGACCCTGCGGCGGACGCTGGGCGAAGGCGTGATCATGCGTCGGTCCGCCGGCTACGAGCTGGCCGTGCCGCCCGAACGCGTCGACGTGCACGTGTTCACCCGGAAAGTCGCGCAGGCCCGGCAGGCGCTGGCCGCGGAGCGGTTCGCCGCCGCCGCGCAGGACCTGACCGAGGCCCTGGAGCTGTGGCGCGGCCCGGCGCTCGGCGGCGTGGACGGCGACTGGGCGGAGCGGGAGCGCAGTCGGCTGGGCCAGCTGCGGCTGGCCGCCCTTGAGGACCGGATCGAGGCGGACCTGCGGCTGGGCCGCGGTCCCCGGCTGATCGCCGAGCTGACCGCCCTGGTGGACGACAACCCGTTGCGGGAGCGGCCGCGCTGGCAGCTGATGTTGGCCCTCTACCAGGCCGGACGGCAAGCCGAGGCGCTGGAGAAGTACGAGTCCGGCCGCCGGCTGCTGGTGGACGAGCTGGGCGTGGAGCCGAGCCCGGAGTTCCAGGCGATGCACGGCCGGATCTTGCGCGGCGAGGTGCCGGAGCCGGTGCCCGACGACGGGCCGCGGGCCGAGACCCCGGCGCCCGAGCCGAAGGCCGCCCCGCAGCAGCTGCCGCCGGACGTCGCCGACTTCACCGGCCGTGAGGCCGAGATCGCGCTGCTGAGCCGGCGGCTGCGGCAGTCGACCCAGGCCACCACGGTGTGCGTGATCGCCGGGACCGCCGGCGCGGGCAAGAGCTCGCTGGCCGTCCACACCGCGCACCTGGTCCGGGAGCACTTTCCCGACGGCCAGCTGTACGTGAACCTGCGCGGCGTGCACTCGGCCTCGTTGGAGCCGATCGAGGTGCTGGCCCGGTTCCTGCGGGCGTTGGGCGTGCCGGCGGCGTCCATTCCGGACGGTCTCGAGGAGCGGGCCGACCTGTATCGCACGCTGCTGGCCGACCGCCGGGTGCTGATCGTGCTGGACGACGCGGCCGACGAGCGGCACGTGCGGGACCTGCTGCCGGGCGGCTCGGGCTGCGCGGTCCTGGTGACCAGCCGGCGGCGGCTGCCGGCGCTGGCCGGGGCCCTGCACGTGGACCTGGCGGTGTTCGCCGAGACCGAGGCGACCGAGCTGCTGGAGACGCTGATCGGCGCGGAGCGGGTGGCCCGCGAGCCCGACGGCGCCGCCGACATCGTGCGGCTGTGCGGCTGGCTGCCGTTGGCGGTGCGGATCACCGGCGCGCGGCTGTCGGCCCGGCCGCAGTGGCCGTTGCACCTGATGGCGACCCGGCTGCGGGAGCGCCACCAACTGCTGGACGAGCTCTCGGTCGGGGACCTGGAGGTGCGCGGCAGCCTGCTGCTCAGCTACGAGGGCCTGTCCGAGGCGGAGCGGCGCACGCTGCGGCTGCTGGGCTGGCTGGGCACGATGGAGTTCGCGTCCTGGTTCGTCGCCCCGCTGCTGGACGCCACGGTCGGGGCCACCGACCGGCTCCTGGAGCGGCTGGCCGACACGTACCTGCTGGACACGGTCACCGTGGACGCGGCCGGCTCGCCGCGCTACCAGCTGCACGACCTGACCCGGGCGTTCGCCATCGAACGGGCCGAGGCCGAGGAGCCCGTGCCGCCGACGGAGGCGGTGGAACGGGTGGTGCACTGCGCCGTGACGATGATCGACGAGGCCACCGCCCGGATGCCGCGCGGCAGCTCCACCCACGTGTCGGGCCGGCCCCGGTTCTCCTCGCCCGACCCGGCGACCCTGGCCCGGCTGGTGGCCGACCCGGTGGGCTGGTTCGACGCCGAGCGCAGCGTGTTCGTGGCACTGGTGGAGCGGGCCAGCGAGCTGGGCCTGGTGACCGCGTCGACCAGCCTGGCCGCCGCCCTGTCGGCCTCGGCCTTCACCGCCCGCAACCAGTTCGACCAGTGGTGGCAGACGCATTCGGCCGCGTTGCAGGCGGCCGACCTGGCCGGCGACGACGCCAGCAAGGCCTCGCTGTACGTGGGGCTGGGCCGGCTGCGGCTGGAGCAGGACCGGTTCGACGAGGCCGCCGACTACTACGGGCGAGCGCTGGCCGTGTACGAGCGGCTGGGCGACGCCAACAACGTCGCGGTGTGCAAGCTGGAGCTGGCCAGCGTGCTGCGTGAGCGCGGCGACCTGGTCGAGGCCAAGCAGACCCTGCTGGCGGTGGCCCCGGAGCTGGCGTCGGGCGGGCACTCGCCGCAGGTCCAGGCCCGCGCCTGGCACGGCCTGGGCATGGTGCTGACCGAGCTGGGCGAGTTCGACGCCTCGCTGGTGCAGCTCAACCGGGCGCTGTCGGAGTACGAGCGGCTGGCCGACCGGTTCGGGCAGGCGCTGATGCTGCGGTCCATCGGCATCACCCACCGGGCCATGGGCGATCTGGTGGCGGCCGAGAAGTTCTGCGGCGAGGCGCTGCGCGGCATGGTGGAGCTGGGCGACTCGCACATGCTCGTCTACACCGTGCAGTCGCTGGCCAAGGTCCGGATCCGGCAGGGCCGCGGCGACGAGGAGCGCGAGGCGCTGCTGGACGGGCTGGAGACGTGCAGCCAGTTGCAGGACGGCTTCGGGCAGGCGCTGATGCTGCGCACGCTCGGCGAGCTGGACCTGGCCGCCCGCCGGTTCGACGACGCCGAGCAGCATCTGCAACGCTCGTTGCAGTGGTGGACCGCGCTGGCCGCGCCGCTGGGCCGGGCCCGCACCCTGCGTGACCTGGCCACGCTGTTCGCCGCCACCGGCCGCGCCGCGGAGTCGGAAACGACCTGGCAGGAGGCGTTGCGCCTGTTCGAACGGCATCACGCGCGGGAGGCGCGTGAGCAACGTCCCTGGGTTGCAGACAGCGCGGGACTGCCCGGGTAGGGTGACCGCGAGATCGAGCCGGGGGGATCAACGATTTCGGAATACGTGCGGTCACGCTTGTCCGAAATCGCCGCTTTCTTGATCGAATACGAGCCGAATGGCGTATCTAGGGTGGGACGAATGGCATCAGGCAGAATTGTCGTGCTGGCCGCCGGCGTCGCTTTCGCGGCCGCCACGGCCGGCGCGCTGCCGGCACAGGCGCAGGCTTCGCAGTGGACCGCGCCACCGCAACCGACGACACACCACGCCCCCGACCTGTCGGCGCCGCCGGCGGTCGCCGGCCCCAGCCACGCGCTGACGCCGCACAACGGGCCGGGCGTGCCCAACACCGCCGGCCTGGCCGGCGGCTCCACCTTCACCCCGGTGACGCCGCAGCGCGTGCTGGACACCCGGGACGGCACCGGCCGCGGCGGCCAGCCCGTCGGCCCGGTGCCCGCGGACAGCAGCATCACGCTGGACCTGAAGAGCGTGCTGCCGGCGGGCGCCACGGCCGTCGTCTTCAACCTCACGGCCACCAACGTCACCGCCAACACCAACGTGACGGCGTACCCGACCGGCTCCGGGCCGCGGCCGACGACGTCCAACCTGAACCTGCTGCCCGGCCAGACCCGGCCGAACCTGGTCACCGTCGCGCTGAACAGCAACGAGGCCGTCGACTTCTACAACCACGTCGGCAGCGTTGACCTCATCGCCGACCTCGCCGGCTACTACGCGGTCGGCACCGGCGGCGGCTACACATCGCAGAGCCCCAGCCGGGTCCTGGACACCCGCGACGGCACCGGCCAGAACGGCACGGTCGCCCCGGTCGGCAGCAACGCCAGCATCACGCTGGACCTGTCGGGCGTGCTGCCCAGCAACGCCACCTCGGTGGTGTTCAACCTGACCGGCACCAACGTCACCGGCAACACCAACGTCACGGCCTGGCCGGACGGGGCCGCCCGCCCGTCGGCGTCCAACCTGAACCTGACGCCCGGCCAGACCGCGCCGAACCTGGTGACGGTCGCGGTCGGCGCGAACCGCAAGGTGGACTTCTACAACCACACCGGCAGCGTGGATCTGATCGCCGACCTGGCCGGCTACTACGCCACCGGCAGCGGCAACCCGTTCTACTCGCTGACGCCGGTGCGGGCCTTCGACAGCCGTGACGGCGAGCCGCTGGGCCCGAACCAGGCCGGCAGCGTGCCGTTCACGCCGTGGATCCCGGCCGCCGCCAGCGCGCTGGTCTACAACCTGACCGGCACCGACGCCACCGCGGCCACCAACGTCACCGCCTGGCCGACCGGACAGAACCTGCCCAGCTCGTCCAACCTGAACCTGGCCGCCGGCGAGACCGCGCCCAACCTGGCCATCACCGCGCTCGGCGCCAACGGCCAGATCAGCTTCTACAACCACGCCGGCACCGTGAACCTGATCATGGACATCGCCGGCTACTTCTCGCCGGCCCCGCCGGCCTGCACCACCGGCTGCGTCTACGCCACCGGCGACAACTACTACGCCGAGCAGGCCAACGGCACCATCGGCGGCTTCGACACCGGCAGCTACCTCCAGATCCCCAACCTGCCGCGGGTGACCGCGGTGACCGGCGGCCGCGAGAACGGCTACGCGCTGCGCGCCGACGGCACGGTGTGGGCCTGGGGCCAGAACGAGTTCGCCGGGCTGGGCAACGGAGTCGGCTTCGGCTTCTCGGTCGTGCCGACCCCGGTGTCCGCACTGGACGGTGGCGTCACCTCGGTGGTGGCCACCGAGTACGGCGCCTACGCGTTGAAGTCCAACGGCACCGTGTGGGCCTGGGGCGACAACTACTACGGCGAGTACGGCAACGGCGCCAGCGGCGACGGGGCCACCAAGGCCAGCCCGGTGCAGGTGCCCGGCCTGACCGGCGTGACCGCGCTCGCCTCGGCCGGCGGCACCGGCTACGCGCTGAAGTCCGACGGCACGGTGTGGTCCTGGGGCTACAACGGCAACGGCGAGACCGGCACCGGCTCCACCGCCGAGATCGTCACCAGCCCCACCCAGGTCTCGGGCCTGAGCGGCGTGGTGTCGGTCGGCGGCGCGATCACCGGCGGCTACGCGGTCAAGTCCGACGGCACCGTCTGGTCGTGGGGCTCCAATGTGTACGGCGGCCTCGGCACCACCGCGGTTCCCGTGGGCGGCAACAACTTCACCGCCACCCCGGTGCAGGTGCAGGGCCTGAGCGGCATCAAGTTCGTCGGCAACGGCCTGTCCGACACCGGCTACGCGGTCAACGCCGGCGGCAACCTGTTCGCTTGGGGCTCCAACACCGGCGGCGAGTACGGCAACGGCACCTACACCGGCGGCGCGACCGTCGTGCAGGTCCCGGGCATCACCAGCGTGACCGCGCTCGCGCCGGGCGGGGGCATGTCGGCGATCGCCGGCGGCAAGGCGTACGCCTGGGGCAACGCGAAGTTCGGCGCCACCCCGGCGGCACTGCCCGGCGCGGCCACGGCCTCCGCGGTCGGCGCCGGCGTCTTCGCCCAGTACGCCATCGTGATCACGCCCTGACCGACCGGTAGTTCTCCACCAGCGCGCCCGCTTCAGCCGACCAGCTGGGGCGGGGCGCGTCCGTTGCCGGCGGTTACGATGCCCCGGGCCGACGAGTTGAGGAATTCCCCATGCACGATGATGTCGCAGTCGCGCCGACGGTCGCGATCCCGCCGGTGACCGACGAGCCGGACCCGGCGCCGCCGGCGCCGGCCCGATCCGGCGCGTCCGTGCTGGGCCTGATCGCGGAGGGCGCGATCGCGCTCGGCGCGGCGGCGGTGCTGACGCTGCTGAGCACCTCGGTCAACGTCAACCCGCTGGACCGGATCGGACAGGTCAGCGGCCTGGCCGGGATCCAGCTGCGGTTCGCGGTGCTGGGCGTGCTGGTGATCGCGGCGGTGCTGGTGGTCTCCCGGCTGCGCGGCCTCGGCACGCTGCCGACGCTGACCCGGTTCGGCAGCGCGGCCATCGCCGGCCTTGCCTCCGGCTTCACCGCCGGCGGCCTGGTGCTGGCCCTGCGCGGCACCAGCGAGCCGTTGAACGCGACCCGGGCCGGCGGCGACTTCAGCGCCATCGCCGGCTGGGCCGAGTCGATCATCGCCGGCCACTCCACGATGCCGAACTTCTACCCGCCGCTGCCGGTGTACGTGGTGGCGTGGCTGTCCGAGCTGACCGGGCAGCCGGTGGCGTTCTCCTTCAAGGACTTGGAGATCGTCGGCACCGCGCTGTTCGGGCCGGTGGCCTACCTGGCCTGGCGGCTGCTGCTGCGGCCGCTGCCGGCGCTGGTGATCGGCGTGGTGAGCGCGCTGCCGCTGGTGTACCCGTACAAGCCGTACGAGAACCTGGTGTTGATCGCGCTGATCCCGATCCTGATCCGGGTGCTGCAGAACGTGCGCAACGCGCCGGAGCGCAGCCACAAGCAGCTGATCCTGCCGGGCGTGATCACCGGCCTGGCCCTGGGCATCTGCTTCCTGTCCTACTCGGGCTGGTTCGTCTGGTCCGCGCCGGGCTTTTTCGTCGCCGTGCTGTGTCTGGCCCCGTGGAAGCGCGGGCTGCCCAAGGCAATCACCTACGTGGCGATCTCCGGCGTGGTCATGCTGGCGCTGTGCTGGCGGCAGATCGCCTCGCTGCTGCATGCCGGAACCACGGTGAAGGACAACTACTTCTACTTCGACACGTTGACCGATCCCGCGTATTTCGCCATGTGGCGCGGGGATCTGCCCGGCGACGTCGGCCTGTGGCCGCCGCCCGGCGAGCTCGGCGGGGTCGGCCTGTACACGATCATCCTGTTCGCCGGCCTGGCGCTGGCGCTGTTCCTGGCCCTGCGCAACCCGATCGTCGTCACGCTGGCGTGCTGCTTCGGCGGCGCGTGGCTGCTGCGCTTCTACTTCGCCTCGCAGATGTACCAGGCGCAGTCGGTGCAGCTGTACCCGCGCACCACCATGGAGATCGTCTACACGCTGCTGGTGCTGACGCTGTTCGCGGTGCTGACGAGCTGGGAACGCGTCCGGGACTGGCTGACCGCCCGCGGCCAGGGCGGCATGTTCGGGCTGACCGGCGGCGTCGTCGGGGCGTTCGCCGCGTTGCTGCTGGTCTTCGGCTCGGCCGGTTCAGCGACGGCCAACAACTACTTGCCGCGCAACGACAACTCGGAAGGTCACCTGGCGTGGGTCGGGCAGACCGAACGGATGCCGAACGGACACTGTTCGGTCTATCTCCAGGACGACTGCACGACCCCGGTCGGCACACCGGGTAAATGACTTGATCGGCCTACGTGTCCCTGCGTCACCGAAGGGCTACCGTGTGATCAGGACCTAGACCTCCGGGAGCGCACATGGCCGACAACGCAGTCGATCAGGCGGGCGCGGCAGCCGCGCCGAGAGACATCAGCGGGCTCCCCCTGCTCGGCGGTCCCCAGTTCCCGATCGGGATCTTCTGGCCGCCCCCGCCCGACCAGACCACCGCGACCCGCTACCAGCAGATCGCCGACGCCGGCTTCACCTTCGTGATCTCCGGCAACTACATGGATGACGGCAACATCATCCAGTACGCGTTGCAGCAGTGCGCCAACCACGGCCTGAAGATGCTGATCTCGGACGACACCCAGATCCGCAACCTCACCCGCTGGTTCACCATCAGCGACGACCGCTCGGTGCCGATGTCGATCACCACCGCCGACGGCCGGGTGCTGGTGCAGCGGGCCCTGGACGCCTACGCCGGCTATCCCTCGTTCGCCGGCTTCAACCTGTTCGACGAGCCGTGGCGGGACATCTTCCCCTCGCTGGGCAGGGCCTACCAGATCGTGCGCGGCATGACGCCCAACAGCCTGTCCTACTCCAACCTGCCCGACAGCGAGTGGACCACGCCGGCCGACTGGGCCAACTTCGTCGAGCAGTACATCACCACCGTGCAGCCGACCCTGCTGTCCTTCGACCGCTACCCGATCCGGCCGGCCGGCGTGGACACCGGGTACTTCAGCGACTGGGTCACCTTCCGCCGGCTTGGCCAGAAGTACGGGCTGCCGACCTGGATCTTCATCCAGTCGGTGAGCAACGACCTGTACCGCGCCACCAACAAGGCCGAGCTGCTCTGGCAGATCAACGTCAGCCTGGCCTACGGGGCCAAGGGCATCCAGTACTTCACCTACTGGACGCCGGATCCCGCCCGGGGCGAGGGTTTCGGGCCGGCGCTGGTCGCCCTGGACGGCACGCTGACCAGTCGCTACCAGGCGGCCAAGCAGATCAACACCCAGTGGCTGGCCCAGGTCGGCCGCCAGCTCAAGCCGCTGGTGTCCGAGACCGTGGTGCACTTCGGCGATCCCGCCCCGGTCGCCGGCATCACCGCCTTCACCCCGGACGACATCGTCGGCTCGGTGGCCGGCGACCCGGTGATCATCGGCCGGTTCCGCGACGGCTCCGGCTCGCCCACGCGCTGGCTGTTCGTGGCCAACCGGCTCACCGACGCGCCGGCCAACACCACCCTGGGCATGACCTCCCAGCACGTGGTGACCAAGTTCGACCCGCGCACCCAGACCTACCGGGCCACCAGCAGCACCAGCCAGATCTCGGTGTCGCTCCAGGCCGGCGAGGCCGCCCTCTTCGAGGTCAACCCGCACAGCTGATTCGTCATGAAGGGCCCCATACTGACGTTCAACGTCAGTATGGGGCCCTTCATGACGTCAGGATCGGTCCCTTGATCTTGGCGGGACAACGAGAAGCGGGGTGCCTCCAGTGTGGAGGCACCCCGCTTGTCGTTGCTGGATCAGCCTTCGAAGACCTTGCGCCAGGAGTCGATGGAGGTCAGCTCCGCCTTGGCCCGGCGGTACTCCACCGCCAGCCGCGGGAACTCCTTGGCCAGGATGGCGTGGTTCTGCGCGGCCTTGCGCAGCATGCTCCAGAACAGCTTCGGATCACGCTTGCGATAGGTCACGCCCCGACCGTCCGCGGTGGACACGGTCGCGCCGTCCAGCCGGGCCAGCAGGAACCAGCGGGCGTCCTGGGCCGGGATGTTGAGCTGCGGCCGCTCGTGGTGCTCGTGCTTGACCGGCAGCAGGTTGTGCACCAGGCCGCTGGCCAGGGTCTTGCCGATGGTCACCGGGTTGGCCGGCGGCTTGAGGAAGTGCTCGGCCACCAACGGGTCCATGGTCGGCAGCGGGAACTGCTTGGCCGAGGGCAGCACCTGGCCGTCCGGGAACTGCGCGCGCAGCTCGCGGATCTCCGGCAGGGCGTTGGGCAGCAGGCCGAACAGCTTCTGCGGACCGGCCAGGAAGTCCTGGATCGCGCGGTCGTGCAGCGCGACGGTGGAGTACTCCAGCGACAGCAGGTGCTTGAGCGACATCTTCATGGTCTGCTTGAACAGACCCTCGGGCCGGCTCGGCCCGTACATGGCCGCGACCACCAGCCGGTTGCGCAGGTGGAAGTAGGCCTGCCAGTCGGTGACGTCGTCCTTGTCCGACCACGGCATGTGCCAGATGGCCACGCCCGGCAGGCTGGCCGTCGGGTACCCGGCCGCGCCGGCCCGCAGGCCGTACTCGCTGTCGTCCCACTTGATGAACAGCGGCAGCGGCAGGCCGATCTCGTCGATGACCGTCCGGGGGATCAGGCACATCCACCAGCCGTTGTAGTCGACGTCGATGCGGCGGTGCAGCTTGGCCGAGTCCTCGTGGCGCAGCGGCTCCTCGTCGAAGTCGTGGTCGTACTCCGAGTTGGGCGCGCCCCGCCAGGCGAACTGGTACCGGTCGATGACCTCGCCCATGGAGTGTAGGTGCGAGCGCGCCTGCAGGTTGAGCATCTGGCCGCCGACCAGCATCGGCCGCTCCGCGTAGCGGGAGAAGGCCAGCGCCCGCAGGATGGAGTCGGGCTCGATGACGATGTCGTCGTCCATCAGCAGCACGTGGTCGCAGTCGGTCGTGGTGACCGCCTCGTACATGCCGCGGGCGAAGCCGCCGGAGCCGCCCATGTTGGCCTGGTCGACGATGCGCAGGCGGTCGCCGAGGCGGGCCTGGCCGACGTCGAAGCCCTTGGCGTCGCGGACCTTCTTGTTGCCCTGGTCGGCCACGATGACCGTGCCGACGCTGGCCAGCACCGTCGGGTCCTCGCCGATCGCCTGCAACGCCGCGACGCAGTCGTCGGGACGGTTGAAGGTGGTGATGGCGATGGCGACGGAGCGCACCTCGCGCGGGGCTGGGGTGGTGGCGTACCAGCCGCCCTCGGACACCGTCACCGGCTGGTCCTCGGTGGTTATGTCGAACCAGTACCAGCCGCCGTCCTCGAACGGGGTCAGGTCCAGCTCGAAGACCACCGGGCCGCCCTGGTCCAGCACCTTGCCGCTGACGTGGACCTGGAGGCCGTCCGCCTTGGACCGGTAGATGTCCACGCGGCACGGGCCGTCCACGGTCAGCCGCAGCTCGACGGCGTTGACCGTGGTCCAGCGCCGCCAGTAGCTGGCCGGGAAGGCGTTGAAGTAGGAGGCGAACGAGACGCCCGCCCGCTCCGGCACGCTCAGCGAGGTCCGCGACAGCGGACGGGTGCGCTGCTCGTTGGACGAGTCCTCGTCCAGGTACAGCGCCCGGACGTCGAGCGGGTCGCCGGCGCGCGGCGCGATGACCCTCTGGAGCAGCGCGTTGTTCGGCCCACCGGCCGCGTCACGGGCGCCCGCGGGCGCGGCCTGGGTGCTTCGGTCGACTGTCTTGCTCGCCATCAGGGCGTCAGTCCTCCAACGAGCCGCTCGGGGTACGGCCCTCGACGAAGTACGGGGTGATCTTGTTGTCGAACATGCTCAGCGCCGAGCCGATCGCCATGTGCATGTCCAGGTACTTGTACGTGCCCAGGCGCCCGCCGAACAGGATGTTCTTCTCGGCCGCCTCGGCCTTGGCCAGCTCCCGGTACTGGAGCAGCTTGGCCCGGTTGTCCTCGCTGTCGATCGGGTAGTACGGCTCGTCGCCGGGCTCGGCCGACCGCGAGTACTCGCGCACGATGACCGTCTTGTCGGTCGGGTAGTCCCGCTCCGGGTGGAAGTGCCGGAACTCGTGGATCCGGGTGTAGGGCACGTCCTGGTCGTTGTAGTTCATGACCGAGGTGCCCTGGAAGTCGCCGACCGGCAGGACCTCGGTCTCGAAGTCCAGCGTGCGCCAGCCCAGCTCGCCGGCGGCGTAGTCGAAGTACTTGTCCAGCGGGCCGGTGAAGACGGTGAGCGTCTTGGCCGGGATCTGGTCGCGCACGTCGAAGTAGTCGGTGTTCAGCCGCACCTCGATGTTCGGGTGGTCGGCCATCTTGTTCAGCCACGCGGTGTAGCCGTCGACCGGCAGGCCCTCGTAGAGGTCGTTGAAGTACCGGTTGTTGAAGGTGTAGCGGACCGGCAGCCGGGTGATGATGGCCGGCGAGAGCTCGGAGGGCTCGGTCTGCCACTGCTTGGCGGTGTAGCCCTTGATGAACGTCTCGTACAGCGGACGCCCGATCAGGGAGATCGCCTTCTCCTCCAGGTTGGCGGCGTCGGCGGAGTCGAACTCGGCCGCCTGCTTGGCGATCAGCTCCTTGGCCTCGTCCGGCGTGTGGGACTTGCCGAAGAACTGGTTGATCAGCGCCAGGTTCATCGGGAAGGAGTAGACCTGCCCCTTGGCCCGCGCGAACACCCGGTGCTGGTAGTTGGTGAACTCGGTGAACTGGTTGACGTACTCCCACACCCGCTTGTTGGAGGTGTGGAACAGGTGGGCGCCGTAGCGGTGCACCTCGATCCCTGTCTCCGGCTCCGCCTCCGAGTAGGCGTTGCCACCGATGTGGTCACGCCGGTCGAGCACCAGCACGCGCTTGTTCAGCTGCGTGGCGGCACGCTCGGCCACGGTAAGGCCGAAGAATCCGGATCCGACGACAATCAGGTCATAGCCCGAGAAGCTCACGGTGAGCCAGGGTACCGGTGTCCGAGGGCGGCATCGAACGGCCCACCGGATAGCGGTGTATCCACAGGAATTGTAACAAGCAGTGAACCCGGCGCACAGCGTTATTACGCAGGGTGTCGCGGGTGGGCCGGCACCTGGATCCGTGGCCGCCACGCGAGTAGGGCACACTTCCGGGGGCCGTGCTGTCACCCGACTGACGAGGCAAGATGATGAGCTGGTTCGAGGCGGTGCCGCCGGCACTGGTCTTCTGCGGCTGGTTGGCACTGCCGGGACTGCCCATCACCTATCTGCTGGGGCTACGCGGCGTGGCCGCGTGGGGTTTCGCCCCAACGGTGGCCACGGGCATCGTCGGCGTGACCGCCGTGCTGGCCCCGATGGCCGGCCTGA
Source organism: Kutzneria sp. NPDC052558 (assembly GCF_044547355.1). Taxonomy (NCBI): domain Bacteria; kingdom Bacillati; phylum Actinomycetota; class Actinomycetes; order Pseudonocardiales; family Pseudonocardiaceae; genus Kutzneria; species Kutzneria sp. NPDC052558. Next base: position 238,469 of record NZ_JBIUAG010000003.1, on the reverse strand, counting down.
CCTGGGGATTCCTGCCGCCGCTGGCCGCAACCGTGGCGCTGTCGGCCGTGCTCGGGGTGTACCGCCTGTTCCGCCGCGGCCGATCCGGCCCGGTCGACCCGCGGGGCGTGCGGCTGTGGGCCGCCCTGGGTTTGGTCCCGGCGCTGCTGCTGGGCGTGGTCACCGTGCTGCGGGCCATCCCGGCCCCGGGCAGCGTGGCCCAGACCTTCGACAACATCTTCCACTACAACGCGGTCCGGCTGATCCTCGATTCGGGCAACGGCTCGTCGCTGTCGCTCAGCGCGCTCGGCCAGCCCGGCGCCCCCGCCGGCTTCTACCCGGCGGTCTGGCACGACCTGGCCGCGCTGACCGTGCAGGCCACCGGCGTGAGCATCCCGGTCGCCGCCAACGCGGCGGCCATCGCGATGTCGACGATCGCCTGGCCGCTGGCCTGCCTGCTGCTGGTGCGCCAGATCATCGGCCCGTCCCGGCTGGCCATGGCCCTGACCGGGGTGCTCAGCCTGGCCTTCGGCGCGTTCCCGTGGGGGCTGCTCGGCTTCGGCGTGCTGTGGCCGAACACGCTGGGCCTGGCCCTGCTGCCGGCCGGGGTCGCCGGGGTGCTGGCCATCACCGGGCTGGCCCGCGAGGACGTGCTCGGCAAGGGCCGGGCCTGGCTGCTGCTGGCCGTCACCTTCGTGGCCGGCGGCCTGGCCCATCCCAACACCATCTTCAGCCTGGCCGTGCTGTCCGTGGTGCCCATCGCCATCGCGGTGGTCCGCTGGGGCCAGGCCAAGCGCGCGGCCGGCAAGCCGGGGCTGGCCTGGGTCGGCATGGGCGGCGCGCTGGTCGCGGCGCTGGCGCTGGCCCGGTTCGTGGACACCTCGCCGCTGTTCAACGACGTCAAGGCGATCACCCGGCCGCCCATCGAGACGCCGGCCCAGGCCGTGGGCGAGGCGCTGCTCAACGGTCCGAACAGCAAGAGCGCGGCCTGGCTGCTGTCGGCGTTCGTGCTGGTCGGCCTGTACGTGACGCTGCGCCGCGGCTCCACCCGGCGGTGGCTGGCAGCCAACCACGTGATCTCGATGCTGATGTTCGTGATCGCCGCGACCACCACCGGTTCGCTCGCCCAGCACATCGTCGGCTACTGGTACAACGACTCGTTCCGGCTGGCCGCCGTGCTGCCGGTGACCGCGCTGCCGCTGGCGATCATCGGCGTGCTCGCGGCCATCGCCTTCATTCGTGACCGGATCGAGACGATGCGGTCGGACGCCTGGCGGACCCGCCTTCAGCCGGCGCTGAAGTCGACCATCGCCATCCCGGCGCTGGTGGCGTTGGCGCTGCTGGGCGGGACCAAGGGCTTCTACTCGGGCGAGCACTCCCGGGTGGTCACCGCCATCTACGGGCTGGACGCCAAGCCGGCGACGCAGCCGCTGCTCGACACCGAGCAGCGGGCCTTCTTCGACCGCATCAGCCGCGACGTGCCGGCCGACGCGGTGATCGCCTCCAACCCGTGGAACGGCAGCGTGCTGCTGTGGTCGCTGGAGAGCCGCAAGGTGCTGGTGCCGGCGTTCAACCTGGCCATGGGCCCGGACCAGACCTTCCTGGCCAAGCACCTGGACGACGCGGCGACCAATCCTCTGGTGTGCGCGGCGGCCAACCGACTGCACGTCCGCTACGTCTATGTGGACACGCGCCGTTTCTGGCCCACCGACAAGCGGATCCACGACTATCCGGGGCTGGCCGACCCGACCGGGCGGTCCGGCTTCGAACTGGTGGACCAGCAGGGCGCGATGAAGCTGTTCCGGATCACCGCCTGTGCCGCCCAGGGGCGGTGAACTGGGCGGGTGTCGCTCTGCTCTACGCTGGATACGAGAAATTCAGGCCCCGACTATGACTCGAGACAAGACGTCCTGGAGGACCCCGTGACCGAGTGGTCCGATGTCTGGCTGGTCGTCCCCGTGTACAACGAAGCACAGGTCATCGGCGACGTGGTGCGGCACGCACGGGAGACTTTTCCGAATATCGTCTGCGTGGACGACGGCAGCCGGGACGGCTCCGCCGAGCAGATCCGCGGGGCCGGCGCGCACCTGGTGCGCCACCCGGTCAACCTCGGCCAGGGCGCGGCCCTGCAGACCGGCGTGAACTACGCCCGCGAACAGGCCGGCGCCCAGTACTTCGTGACCTTCGACGCCGACGGCCAGCACCAGGTCGACGACGTGGTGCGGATGCTCAAGCGCCTCAAGGACGAGGACCTGGACATCATCGTCGGCACCCGGTTCAAGGCCGGCGCGGACACCAGCCACATCCCGTGGATCAAGCGCCTGGTGCTCAAGACGGTCGTGATGCTCAGCCCGCGCACCCGTCGACTGGGCCTTTCGGACGCCCACAATGGGCTGCGTGCCTTCAACAAGAAGGTCGCCGACGCGCTCAACATCACGTTGAACGGAATGGGCCACGCTTCCGAGTTCGTCGAGATGATCGATCGTTTCAAGTGGAAGGTCGCCGAAGAGCCGGTGACGATCCTCTACACGGAGTACTCGATGGCCAAGGGCCAGTCACTCATCAACGGCGTCAACATTGTCTTCGACAGTGTCGTGCGGTCGGGGGCGAAGCGATGATTGTCATCCAGATCGTACTGATCATCGCGGTCGTGCTGTTGTTGCTGTTCTTCCTGCGGCACCACGGCAAGAGCAAGACCGCGGCCAGCGTGAAGATCGGTTTCTCGCTGTTCATGGTCTTCGGCGTGCTGGCCGTGCTGTTCCCGGACGAGGTCACCACGGTGGCCAACTGGCTGGGCGTCGGCCGCGGCACCGACCTGCTGCTCTACGGCATGGTGGTGGCCTTCGGCTTCGCCACCATCAACACCTACCTGCGGTTCAAGGAGCTGGAGCTGCGCTACGCCAAGCTGGTGCGCGCGGTGGCCATCCAGAACAGCGAGCAGCCCCAGGACGAGAAGGAGCCGGTCAAGGTCGACTGACCCGGTTCCACTGAAAAGGCGGGGGGGGGGGGGGGGGGGGGGGGCGGGGCGGGGGGGGGGGGGCCCGCGGGGGGGGGGGGGGGGGGGGGGCCGCCGGGCCCCGGCCCCGCCGGGGGGGGGGGCCCCGAGC